>JBFOLS010000063.1:0-6188 GCA_040830225.1 Leisingera sp. | reverse complement strand
GCTGGATTTGCTGGCCAAGCTGGGCATGGGTGAGGTGCCGCCGAGGCTGCATGACGATTTGGTCAAGGCGGGCGCAGAGGACAACGGCGCGGGGCGGCTGCTGTTTCCGCCGCAGTTGGTGGAACAGGCAATAGATCAGGCGGCCAAGACCTTTGTGCTGCACGGGCGGGACGAAAGCCGCTCCATCACCGTGGGCGGCAACGCAGTGCATTTCGGCACCGGCGGCGCCGCGGTGCAGACGCTGGATATCGGGAACGGGCTGTATCGCCCCTCGACCTTGGAGGATCTGCACGACTTCACCCGGCTGCAGGACACACTGGCCAATGTCAGCTGGTTCACCCGCTGCTGCGTGGCAACCGATGTGCCGGACAATTACGATCTGGATGTGAACACGGTCTATGCGCTGCTGAAGAACACGACCAAGCCGGTGGCAACCTCCTTCACCCTGGCTGAACATGTGGCGCCGATTGTAGAAATGCTGGACATCGCCGCGGGCGGTCCGGGCGAATTCTCCAAACGTCCCTTCGTCAAGGCGCATATCAGCCCGGTAATTTCGCCGATGCGTTACGGAGAGGATGCGGTGGAGGTGGTGTACGAGTGCATCAAGCACAACATCCCGATGTCCTGCATAACTGCAGCGCAGGCCGGTGCGACGGCGCCCGCGACGCTGGCTGGCTTCCTGGCGCAATCGCTGTCCGAAACGCTCGCCAGCCTGGTGATGGTGCATGCGATCCAGCCCGGCTTTCCAATGGTGTTCTCCAACTGGCCGTTGGTGATCGACCTGCGCACCGGCGCGTTTTCCGGCGGCAGCGGCGAAACGGCAGTACTGAATGCGGCCTCGGCGCAGCTGTCGAACTGGTTGGGGCTGCCCTCGGGCGTGGCCTGCTCGATGACCGACGCTAAGGCCATTGATGCGCAATACGGGATGGAAAAAGGTCTGACCTCGCTGGCGGCGGCGCTGGCAGGGGGAAACCTGATTTATGAAAGCTCAGGCATGACCGCGTCTCTGCTGGGGGCGAGCTTCGAGGGGTTTGTGCTGGATGACGAGATGCATTCCCATACTTACCGGGCTTTGCGCGGGATCGAGGTGAGCGAGGAAAACCTAGGCTTTGAAGCGATCTGCGAGGCGGTTCTGGGCGAGGGGCATTTCCTGGGCGGGCAGCATACCTATGCCGCGATGGAGCGGGATTATTTTTATCCCGCCTTGGCTGACAGGGACGAACCGCGCACTTGGGCCGAGAAAGGCGCGCTGGATGCCTGGGCGCAGGCACGGGTCAAGGCTCAGGAGGTCCTACGAAGCCACCACCCAGAGTATCTGAGCACGGAACAAGACAGGGATATCCGGGCGCGGTTCAAAATCCTTTAGGCCGCCGGACGTTCAAGAAATCAGTTTGAAACTGTCCGCCAGCCAGGGCGTGCTCTGGTGGAAGGGCTTGATCGCGTGGTCGGTGATCAGGGCGCGCATCCGGCTGTCCACCAGATCGAGGATCGAGCGGGAGCAGTCCGGGGTGGAGACGATTGCCAGCGTACGTGAGAAGCTTTTGCCCGGGAAAGCGACCATCTTGAGTTTGGGCTGGAACCGCTTGGCGCGGGAGAACAGGAGCGGCGTGGTGATCGTCCAGCCGGCGCCTGCGGCGACCATTGCCATCAGCGTCTGATTGCTAGCGCATTCAAAGCGGTGCGGCAGCGACAGCCCCATGCGCCGCAACTGGGATTCAATCTGGCGGGCAATGATCAGGCTGCCGGAAAACCGCAGGAAGGGCAGTTTGCTTTTGCCTTCGATGACTTCCTGCATCAGGTGTTCACCACCCTTAGGCAGCACCACGACAAAGGGGTCGCGCAACAGCGGCGCATCCTGCAAGTCGCGCAGGCGCTCGGCCGGAGTGGTGGTGATACCAAGGTCCAGTTGCCTGTCGCGCAGCATGGCCAGGATCGCGTGGCTGGAATCGGTGTGATACATGAAATCGCAGCGCGGCATGCTGGATGACAGGAACACCGCCAGCTCCGGCATGATGTCGCTGTCGAAATCCTCGATGGTGCCAAGCCGCAGGTAGCTTGCTTCCGAGATATTGCCGGCGGAGGCCTCCGCCTTGGCCTTGCGGATCGCGTGCAGCGCGTCATCGATATTGCGCAGGAAAACCTGACCCTTGGGTGTCAGCACCATCGGGCGTCGGCTGTGATTGAACAGCTCAACACCCAGATGATCCTCAAGATTGCGCAGGTGGTGCGAGATGGTGCTGACCGAAAGGCCGGTCTCCTCGGAGACGTCCTGCAGCGAGCCCTTGCGGGCGGTGATCTGAAACAGTTCCAGCCCCTTGAGGCTCAGGTCTTTGCGGGCGGTTTGGCTAGGCATGGCGCATCTCTTCCATACTCAACGGGCTGCGTCATGAGGTTTCGCAAAATTTCTGAATTATGATAGCAAAAACTTGGAGCAGTGCGTTCTGTGTCTGCTGATCCCGGGAAATGTGGAAGCGTTTCCTCCCATGACAACCTGCCGGGCCGCGGTGCCCTGCCAGCTGTTTCAGGGAGATCAGAATGAAAAGACTGCTGTTATCATCCGTTTGCGCCTTGGGCTTTGCAGCGCCCGCCTGGGCAGAGGGCTGCGGCGAGGTAACCATCACCCAGATGGACTGGGCCTCGGCCAATGTGGTGACCTCCGTGTCGAAGTTTCTGATGGAGCAGGGATACGGCTGCAAGGTGACCACGGTGCCGTCCTCGACGCCGACTGCGCTGACATCGGTGGCAGAGACCGGCACGCCGGATGTGCTGACCGAGCTTTGGGTCAACACCGCGCCGGCCTATGCCGAGCTGGTGGCCGAAGGCAAGCTGGTGGAGCTGGCCGACGTGCTGTCCGATGGCGGTGTCGAGGGCTGGTGGGTGCCGCAGTATGTTGTCGATGCCAACCCCGAGGCCGCGACGCTGGAGGGGATCCTGGGCAACCCCGCGCTGGTTGGCGGGCGGTTCGACAACTGCCCGGACGGCTGGGGCTGCCGGACGGTCAACGACAACATGAACAAGGTGCTCGGCCTGGAAGGCAAGGGCATCGAGGTGTTCAACCACGGCTCGGGCGAGACGCTGGCGACCGCGCTGGCCTCGGCCTATGCGGACGAAAAGCCCTGGTTCGGCTTCTACTGGGCACCGACGGCGGTGCTGGGGAAGTACCCGATGGTGTTGGTCGACATGGGCGGGCATGACGCGGAAACCCATACCTGCAATGGTGACAAGGACTGCGCCGCGCCCGGCGTCTCGGCCTATCCCAGCGCGGCGGTGAAAACCGCGGCTACCGCCAGTTTCCAGGAGCGCGAGCCGGAGATTGCCGAATTGATGTCCAAAGTCTCCTTCACCAATGCGCAGATGAACGGGATTCTTGCCTGGATGGAAGACAACAACGCCTCGGCCGAGGAGGGGGCAGTGTATTTCCTGACTACGCACAAGGACGTCTGGCCCGCGTGGCTCAGCGACGGGGCGCGGGAAAACGTCTCGGCACTGCTGAAGTGATGTGAACCTTGGAGAGGCCCTGCTTTGGCGGGCCTCTCTGCAACAGACTAAACGGGCACGGCAGCAATGGCATTTTACGACACCGCAATTGACCGGCTTGGCTTGCGCAGCTGGTGCGAAGACGGCGCCGCTGATACGCCGATGAGCATGGCGCAGTTGCTGGCCCAGGCCAATGGCGGCAATAACGAAAGCGGCGAGGCGCTGCCGTTCCCGTCGCTGGACACATTGCATGAGGCCTGCGGCGCGATCCCGCAGACCCGCGACATGACCGCCGGTGTCGAGGCGGCATTCCTGGCAGTGAAGGACGGGCTGAAATTTGTTCTGGATCCGGTGACCCAGCCGCTGTCCTGGCTTCTGGAGGCAGCACTTTATGTCTTTACCGCGGTGCCCTGGTGGCTGCTGATCCCCTTGCTGATCTGGGCAACTTGGGCTGCGACCCGGCGCCGGGCGGTGACCGGCTTCGTATCTGCGGTTTTCCTGTTCTTCGGGCTGATCGACCATCTGGACGTGGCGCTGCAGACGCTGTCGATCATCTTTGTCTGCACCGGATTGTGCGTGCTGTTCGGAGTGCCCATCGGCATCCTGATGTCCCGTTCCGACCGCACCCAAAGGGTGATGCTGCCGCTCCTGGACATGCTGCAGACCCTGCCCAGTTTCGTCTATCTGATCCCGCTGATCTTCCTGTTCTCGGTGACCGAGCCGAAGCTCTACGGCATTGCCATCATCCTCTATGCCATCGTGCCGGTGATCCGGCTGACCGATCTTGGCATTCGCCTTGTGGACCGGGACGTGATCGAAGCGGCAGAAGCCTTTGGCATGTCGGAGCAGCAGAAACTATTCGGGGTGCAGCTGCCGCTGGCGCTGCCCAACATCATGGCCGGGGTGAACCAGACCATCATGATGAGCCTGGCAATGGTGGTGATCGCCTCGCTGGTCTCGGCGCCGGGGCTGGGTGTGCTGGTCTTGCGCGGCATCCGCAACCTGGAGCTGGGAGTGGGCCTTGTGGCAGGGTTCGGCATCGTACTGCTGGCGGTGGTGCTGGATCGCTGCTCCAAGGCAGCGCTGCAACGCATCGATCCCGCCCACAAGAGCCAATAGGAGCCGGCGATGAGCATTCCCAAGATCAGCATCCGCAATCTTTACAAGATCTTTGGCGCCCGGCCTTCTGAAGTTCTGCCATTGGTGCGCGAGCAGGGCCTGGGCAAGACGGCTCTGCTGGAGCAGCACCAGCATGTGCTGGGGCTTCAGGACATCAGCATCGACATGCAAACGGGCGGGATCACGGTGATCATGGGGTTGTCGGGCTCCGGCAAGTCGACCCTGATCCGGCATTTGAACCGGCTGATCGAACCCACTGCGGGAGAGATCCTGCTGGACGGGCGCGACGTGATGGCGATGGGCACTGCCGAGTTGCAGGCATTGCGCCAGAACGCAATGTCGATGGTGTTTCAGAAATTTGCCCTGCTACCGCATAAAACCGTTCTGGAGAACGCTGCCACCGCCTTGAAAATCCGCGGCGCGCAGAGAGAGACTTGCGAGGCGGAGGCCCGCAAATGGCTGGCCCGGGTCGGGCTCGAGGGTTTTGAGAGCCGCTATCCCAGCCAGCTGTCGGGCGGCATGCAGCAGCGCGTCGGCATCGCCCGGGCGCTGGCGGCTGACAGCGATATCCTGTTGATGGACGAGGCTTTTTCGGCTCTGGATCCACTGATCCGAACCGATATGCAGGATCTGCTGCTGGAACTGCAGACCGAATTGCACAAGACCATTGTCTTTATTACCCATGATCTGGACGAGGCGCTGAAGCTGGCGGATCACCTGGTGATCCTCAAGGATGGTGCCGTCGTGCAGCAGGGCGCGCCGCAGCATATCGTGATGAACCCGGCCGATCCCTACATCGAGGCCTTTGTCGGCGACATCAACCGCGCGCGGGTGCTGCGCGCAGGCACCATTGCACGGCTGGAGGCGCCGGCGGCAGTGGTGACCGGCGAGGTGGACTGGAACGACACACTGGAAACGGTCATCGAACGTGTGAACGGCCGGGCCGATACTGCAATTGCCGTGATGCGGGACGGCAAACAGGCCGGAACAATTGCAGCGCAGGATCTGCTGGCGGCGCTGCTGCCCTACAGGGGACCGCAGGCGGGCCGGGAAACTGCCATCGCATCCTGAACGGACGATCCCCGGCTATTCTCCACTCCTTTCAGAGGCCTGCACTGTCTCCCTTACTGTGCAGCGCGGCCTTGGAGCTTCCCTTACGTAAGCGGAAATCTCTCTGCCGGAAATTGCGCAGGGACGTTGACGCTTCGCGCCGGCAGGCGCACACTGCAAGCGCAGCGATGGTTTCCAAATCACGGGCAAAACTTGCGGATCGTCTCACTTTACGCCGAAACTGGCTCCATATTTTGCAGGATGGCCAACCATCTGGCCTTATCAATTTTTGAAACTGTCACTGTAGGAGACCGGGCGTCATCCGCAAGGTTTCCCAGTTGAACCAACAATAAGAACAAATCACAGTCCAAAGGGAGATAACGACAAATGACTGTAAAGACGAATGTTTCGCGCCGCACGGTGTTGAAGAGCGCTGGTGCTGCTGCGCTGGCGGCGCCGCTTTATTCGAAAAGCGCGCTGGCCTCTTCGGGCGAGATCAACATCCTGATGTGGTCGGACTACCTGCCGCCGGAATTCATTGC
>JBFOLS010000062.1:0-2318 GCA_040830225.1 Leisingera sp. | reverse complement strand
ATGGGCTATGTCTGGCTTGAGGCGCCGTTCCCCGACCATGATCTGGACGGCTACCGCGAGCTGCGCCGCCGCACCGAACTGCCGGTCCTGCCGGGTGGCAACACCATCGTCGATCTGCCCAGCATCGCCCATGCCATGCGGCACGACTGCTGGGACGGCGTGCGCATCGACGCCACAACGGCAGGCGGTATCACGCCCTCGCGCAAGGTGATGGCGCTGGCTGAGGCCAACAACTTCAACGTCGAGTTCCAAAGCTGGGGCTGTGCGCTGTCGATGGCCGCCAACCTGCATCTGATGCTGGCGCACGGCAATTGCGACTACTTTGAGATGCCCGTTCCCTATGCCGATTTCCAGGTCGACGCGCTGGGGCGGATCGAAGTGGACAATGAAGGTTATGTGAACGCTTCGGCACAGCCCGGGCTGGGGTTGGACATCGATTGGGACGCGGTCGAGGACATGACAATCTTCAAGATCGACGTGCACAGCTGAACCCCGCTGGCCAGGCTGGTTACGCCGTTCTGCACTGGTGCTAACGCTGCCTGGCCAGCCGCTGCTCTCGGTACCGTTTTGGGGTTTCGCCGAACTTCGTCTTGAACCAGCGCGAGAAGTGGCTGCTGTCAGAGAAACCGCATTCGTAGGAAATCTGGGTGATCGTGCGCTTCGAGTTCATCAGCCGCCAGCGCGCGTGCTGAAGCCGCATGTCGCGCCAGACCTCCTGCGGTGTTGCCTTGGCGTGCTGCAGAAACACCCGGTTCAGCTGGCGGACGGTGGAACCCAGCATCTCGGCCAGATGTTCCGTCGTATCCGGGTCCCGCAGTTTCTGGCGCATGATCTTGACCGCCTGTTCAACACGCCAGTTGCCGCATTCCTCAAGGTCCTGATAGGGCAGGCGGCCAACCTCATGCGCCGAGCGGTGCTCATCCACCACCAGGGCTGTCAGCCCCTTCATGCCGCGGGAGCGCCCGCAGTGCTCGATCAGGATCTCCACCGCGAGGTCGATCGCCGCGGTGCCGCCCGGGCAGGTAAGGATATCGCCTTCGGAGACGTATAGCTCGTTCTCCACCGGAACCACATCCGGAAACATCTGCACGAATTCCGGCCGGTGATGCGCATGGATCGCCGCCCGCCGCCCGTCCAGAAGGCCGGTCCGGGCAAGGGCAAAACTGCCGGTGCATAATCCCACCAGCTTGGTGCCCTTGGCATGTGCCTGACGCAGAAATTCATATGTATCCGGGTGAACGCCTTCGAGCTGATCGATCAGCCCGCCCACGACGACGATATAGTCGTACTCTCCGGCCTCCGCATAGGTTTTCCAGGGTGTGATCGCCATGCCGGTGCTGGAATGCACCGGCGCCAGGTCATGCCCCAGCACCTCCCAGTGGCAGAAGATCTGGCGGCTGCGGTCCGCCTCGTCCGAGGAATGCCGCACTGCATCGGCGAATCCGGCCAGCGGCAGAATGGTAAAAGCAGGCGTCAGGATGAAGGCAAAGCGCACATCCGGCTCCTGCCCGTCGGGGCGGTCCGGGGTCCAGAAGTCCATTTTCGCGTCTTTCTTTCCGGGAAATGTCTGTTGCATCCTATTCTTGGACTGCTGTGTTCCGCAAGTTTCCTCCAAAACGTAAGGAGAAACGATGCGCTGGAACAAGACAGTGACCGTGATCGGGGCCCATGCAGAGGGGGAGGCCGGCCGCGTGCTGACAGGCGGCGTGCTGGACATTCCTGGCACCAGCACGCTGGAGAAGATGCAATACCTGCAGGCCAATGACGCGTTGCGCCAGTTCGTCAACAAGGAACCGCGCGGCTGCGCCCAGATGACCACCAACCTGCTGCTGCCGCCTATGGCGCCGGGTGCTGACGCCGCCTTTATCCCGATGCAGGCAGACGGCACCCATGCGATGTCCGGTTCCAACGCCATGTGCGTCGCAACCGTTTTGCTGGAGACCGGGATGCTGGAGATGCAAGAGCCGCAAACCGCTGTTGCACTGGATACGGCCGCCGGGCTGGTCAAGGCCGTGGCGGATTGCAGGGACGGACGGGTGGAGCGGGTGACGCTTGATTTCTTTCCAGCCTTTGCCGAGCATATGGACGTGCCGCTGGAGGTTGCGGGCCTTGGCACCCTTACCGTTGATGTGGGTTTTGGCGGCGTCTACTACGTGCTGCCCCGGGCGCAGGATCTGGGCTTCCGCATTGGCCCGGACATGGCGCAGGACATGGTGTCGCTCGGCGCCCGGATCAAAGCCGCCGCGCGGGAACAACTGCCGGTTCAGCATCCGGAAACACCGGCTTTCAACAGCATTGATTTTCTGATGTTCACCGAT
>JBFOLS010000061.1:0-3790 GCA_040830225.1 Leisingera sp. | reverse complement strand
CCGGCCAGGCCGCCCGAGGCGGCACCACCGCCCCGCCAGCAATCGAAATGGGCCGGATCTGCCGGGCGGGGCCGGCGGCCGTCTCGCGTGCCAGCGCCTCGCGGCCAATGAAACCGCTGCCCTCGGCAACTTTGCAGAACTTGCCCAGCCCGCACTCCAGCGGCGTGTTGTCCATGGTCATGTCATTGCCATAGCTCAGCAGCCCGCCCTCTATCCGCTCGATCAGGTTCGGCCCCCCGGCCCGCACCTCCAGATCCGCCCCCGCCTCGAACAGGGTTTGCCACAGGGCCATTCCGTGCCGGGCGCCCTCCACATAGATTTCAAAGCCGCCCTGCTTGGAGTACCCCGAGCGCGCAACGATAAAGGATGTCTCCGCAAACGGCAGCCGCTTGTGGCGGAAGAAGCGGATATCGCGCACCGCGCTGCCAAACACCCGCTCCATCAGCACATCCGCCTTGGGGCCCTGAACCGCCAGCGGCGATACATCCGGCTCAAACACATCCACATTCAGGCCCGCCCCGATGGCTAGCCCCTTGACCCACAGCAGCAGATCGCTGTCGGCAATCGAAATCCACCAGCGGGCATCGCTGTGCTTGATCGCCACCGGATCGTTGAGCATGCCGCCCTTTTCATCAGTCACCGGCACGTAATAGCACTGGTCCGGCTGCATCGCTGACAGATCCCGCGGCGTCAGCATCTGCATCAGCCGCGCCGCATCGGGGCCGTTCAGCTCGACCTGCCGCTCCACGGCCACGTCCCAGACCTGCACATGGGTCTTCAGGTGGCGGCAGTCGGCCTCGACGTCCTCAAACACCGTTGGCAGCAGCATCCGGTTGTAAACGGTGTAGGCCTTCACCCCGGCCGCTTCGACACCGGAGGTGAACGGGGTATCGCGCAGCCGGCGCGAGTGCGAAAGAATATGGGTCATTCAGGTGCTCATGGATTTAGCAGCTTCGCGAAGCTGGTATTTCTGAATCTTGCCTGTGGAGGTCTTGGGCAATTCGGTGAAAACAACCGCCTTCGGGCATTTGAACCCGGCGAGATGTGTGCGGCAGAAGCTTATGATCTCCTCTGCGGCGGCTTCGGCGCCGGGGCGCAGCTCGATAAAGGCACAGGGGCTCTCCCCCCATTTTGCATCCGGCATGGCAACCACCGCCGCCGCTTGTACCGCGGGATGACGGTAAAGCACCGCCTCCACTTCAACCGATGAGATATTCTCGCCGCCCGAGATGATCACATCCTTCAGGCGGTCGCGGATCTGGATATAGCCGTCCGGATGCACAACCGCCCCGTCGCCGGACCAGAACCAGCCGTCCTGAAAGGCCTTCGCGGTGGCAGCCTCATCCTTGTAATAGCCTTTCATCACGGTATTGCCGCGCACCGCGATCTCTCCCTGCGTGCTGCCATCGCGGGCCACAGGCTGGCCGGTCTCCGTACCGATCACCGAAACCGCCTCCACCATCGGCATCGCAAATCCCTGCTGCGCCTGAAGCTCTGCCTGCCGGGCCGCGTCCAGCCCGTCCCAGCTCTCCTGCCACAGGCATTGCGAGATATGGCCATAGGTTTCAGTCAGCCCGTAGACCTGCGTCACCTCGAACCCCATCTCCCGGGTGCGTTCCAGCACCGACGGCGGCGGCGGCGCGCCTGCGGTCAGCACCTTGATGGCCGGGTCGAACGCCTCCCCTGCCCCGGCCTCGGCCAGCATTTGCAGCACAATCGGCGCGGCGCCGAAGTGGGTCACGCCATGGGCCCGGACCGCTTCCAGGATCCGCTCGGCCGCCGGGGTTCTGGTGAACACCATGGTGCCGCCCAGCATCGCCACTGCCCAAGGGTGGCCCCAGCCGTTGCAATGAAACATCGGCACCACGGACAGGTAGACCGGGTAGTGCGGCATCTGCCAGGCCGCAACCGCCCCCAGCGCCATCAGATAGGCGCCGCGGTGGTGATAGATCACCCCCTTGGGCCGCCCCGAAGTGCCCGAGGTATAGTTCAGCGCAATGGCATCCCATTCATCTTCCGGCAGGCCAAGCGGCGCATCTGAAGGCGGCGCCAGCAGCAGGTCCTCATAGGCCCGGCCGCCCAGCGTTTCGCCGGCCGCGGCATTGGGATCCGCAATCTCGATCACCGGCAGCGCCCGCCCCAGCAGGTCGAAAGCCCGCGCCAGCAGCGGGATCAGCTCCCGGTCCGCGATCACAGCCTTGGTGTCGGCGTGCTCCAGTATATAGGCAATCGACTCGGCCTCCAGCCGGGTGTTCAGCGTGTTGATCACCGCGCCTGCCATCGGCAGCGCAAACTGCAGCTCGAACAGCTCAGGAATATTCGGGCACAGCACCGAAACCGTGTCGCCCTTGCCGATTCCCATCGCCGCCAGCCCATTGGCAACCGCCCGCACCCGCGAAGCCACTTCCGCCCAGCTGCGCCGCAGACCGCCATAAATCACCGCGGTCCGGCTCCAATGCAGGCTTTCCGCCCGGTTCAGGAAGGAAACCGGCGACAAGGGCACATAGTTGGCAGGTGTCTTGCCGGCACGGGCATAGTTTTCTTGCATGATCTTCCCCACTCGCAGGCTGCGTCACGTGGTGAATTCATTAGTTCCTTCCCATTCTCCGGGGTATAAGGAAAAAATCACTGCTGGGATCGAAAAATTCAATGCCTGACCGCCTGCCGCCCCTGAAAGCCCTGCGTGCCTTCGAGGAGGCTTTTGTCCTCCGCAGCTACACCGCAGCAGCCAAGGCGCTGAACGTGCAGCAGCCGGCCATCAGCTACCAGATCAAACAGCTGGAAGACGATCTCGGCACCCCGCTCTTCACCAAAGAACGCGGCCGCCTGGCTCCGACCGCCGCGGCCTGCGAACTGTTCGACACCCTGTCGCAGTCCTTTGACGCCGTCCGCCGCACCGCAAACCGGCTGCGCCACGCCGCCGCCGCGCCGTCGCTGACCATCGCGACCTATCCGGGGATCGGCGCCTATTGGCTCTCGTCGCGCCTTCCAGCCCTGTCTGCCGCCCTGTCCGCTGCACCCCGGGTTGTCACCCTGGTCAAAGACGCCGACCTGCTGCGCGAGGAAGCGGATTGCCGGATCATCTTCGGCAAGGGCAATTGGCCCGGGCAGGACGCCAGGCTGCTGTTCCGTGAACAGGTCTGCGCAGTGGCCGCCCCGGCCCAGGCCGCACGGATCCGGGACGCCGAGCCCGGCACCTTCCCTGCCGGCCTGCCGGTGATCGAGCAGGAAGACCCGGAAAACCGCTGGATCGGCTGGGATGAATGGCTGCGCCAGACAGGGTCCGGCCTCGCGCTGCCACCAGAGCGCACCCTGGTCAATGACCACGGGTTTGCCTTGCATATGGCCCTGTCCGGCGCCGGTGTGGCGCTGGCCTGGCTCGGCGTCGCCGAAGACCTGCTGGCAGGCGGCAGCCTGGTGCGGCTGTCCGGCGAAACTGCCGCTTCGGATGCCGGCTACTGGCTGATTGCCCGCCCGGGCTTTTTTGAAACCCCCGCAGGGCAGGCGGTCCTGTCGGTTCTGGGCGGGTCTTGAATTGGTAATCGGGCCGCTTCCGCGGCCCCACAAGCGGCTCTCTCAGCATCCGCAGAGCAAGAAGAACTACAGGATCTGACTCAGGAACTCCTTGGTGCGCGGATCCTGCGCATTATCAAAGAAGGTCTCCGGCGGGCCGTGCTCGACGATCACGCCCCTGTCGGTGAAATAGATGTGGTCGGCCACCTCGCGGGCAAACCCCATTTCATGGGTCACCAGGATGCAGGTCATGCCATCAGCCGCCAGATCCTTGATG
>JBFOLS010000060.1:0-2072 GCA_040830225.1 Leisingera sp. | reverse complement strand
TCGGAAGAGCACAAAGCGGCCTTTGAGAAGAATCCCGAAGCCTACCTGCCGGCCTACGGCGGCTACTGCGCCTTTGGCACCGCAATGGGCTTCAAGTTCGACGGCGACCCGAACCACTGGAAAATCGTCGACAACACCCTGTACCTGAACCTGTCGGCTGACATCCAGGAACGCTGGGAAGGCGACATCCCGGGCTTTGTGCAGAACGCCAACGTCAACTGGGAAGACATCGCCGACAAGACCCCGGCGGAGCTGCAGGCGCAGTAAGGCCTTAGCCGCCACTCACATGCGAACAGCCGGCGGCAGGGCAACCTGCCGCCGGTTTTTCTTTGTCTTGACACGACTCGGATTTTCCAATTTTCTGTCATTACAGAAATTTCAGGATACCGTGATGAAACTGACCCCCGCGATGCAGAACTTTATCCTTCACTGGGGCGAGATGGGCACCCGCTGGGGGGTGAACCGGTCGGTGGCGCAGATCCATGCGCTGCTGCATATCGCCTCTGATCCGATGACCGCGGATGAGATCTGCGAGGTGCTGGGGCTGGCACGGTCCAACGTCTCCAACGGGCTGAAAGAGCTGCAGGCGCAAGGGCTGGTCAAGGTGAGCCGCCAGCTGGGCGACCGGCGCGATCACTTCACCTCGATCCGCGACATGTTCGACCTGGTCGATGCGGTGATTGCGGCGCGGCGCGAGCGCGAGTTTGCCCCCACCCTGCGGGCCCTGGACGCGGTGATGCAGGAGGCCGAAAGCGACAGCACCCCCAAAGCGGTGAAGGAGCGCATGGGCGAGACGCTGCGGGTGATGCGGATGTTCGACGACTGGTATGCGGATTTCTCCCGCCTGCCCCGTTCGGTGCACCTGGCGGTGCTGAAGCTGGGCGCCAAGGTGGCGCGGTTCCTGCCTGGCGGCAAACAGACGGAATAAGTGCGGGCCTGCAGCGGCCCTGGTAGAAAAAATTTTGCGAGGGAATTTCTCTCATGACAGAAATAACTGCAATAACTGGAAGCCCGCTGTTTCCCAGAGCTCATGCCAAACGGCATCTGATCGACCCGGTTGCCTTTGGGATCGCCATGGCCGGAGGCCCCTTGCTGACTGGAACTCTGGGCTTCCCGCTGATCCTTCCGGTGATAGCCGCGGCACTGGGAGGCCCTGTTTACCTGGCCGTCGGGGTGCCGGTGATGCTGATCGTGATGCCGCTGCACAGATATTCGGCAAACGGCTGGGCAGGTTTGGCACTGATCGTGCACGCAGCTGTTTTTCTAACAATCCTAACTCTGTCTGAAGCCATGGGCGCCTCTACCGAGTTGCCTGCCATCTTCTTTATTTTCGGACTGGTTTTCGCCCCTCTGTGGGGCGCGGTGAGCGGCCTGCTCTATCGCCGTTTCGAACGCGACTTCTACAAACAGACCATTTGACCTGGAAAGGAACACATCATGCTGATTGAAATCGGAATCTACCTGGGGCTTGGCGTGCTGATGCTGCTGGCGATGGTGCTTATGATCCTGCGGATCGGAACCTTGCTGGGCGGCTGCCCGCAGTCCGGGCGCGCCGCCAGGGCGGGTGCTGTCACCATCGCCACAGGCTATGCCATGGTGGGTCTTGGCGGCGTCATCCTGATCGGTGCCGCGATCCCGCTGCTGGACATGGATACCTTTGGCTTGCTGCCTGCGCTTGGTCTCGCGGCAATCTGCCTTGGCCTCGGGTTCTCCCACGCAGTTGCCACCCTGCGGGCAGTCGTCCGGGAAGCCTTGCAAGGCGGCCAGCGCCCCCAATCCTCCAAGCCTGAACCGCAAGACGCGGCTGAACAGCCTGCCTGAACCTCCCGCCGCAAAGGAGACCGCCATGTGCCCGCCTGTTTCCCGTGAATCGGCGCCCCGCAATGTGGACTGGCAGGACCTGCTGCCGGTCAGCCGCCTGCAGCGCTGGAGGGAACTTACCTTGCCGCTGCCCTGGCTGGCGCTGTCCTGGGGTCTCTATGCCTCTCCCCTATGGCCGCTTGGAGCGGGTGCCAGCTTCATGTTCTTCCTCTGCGCGCTGCGGCTGAACCATGAGGCGATCCACGGCAATC
>JBFOLS010000059.1:0-4316 GCA_040830225.1 Leisingera sp. | reverse complement strand
GATGCCGGGGGCGATGGTCATCACCCGGATGCCGGAAGACGCCAGATCGCGGGCCATCGGCAGGCACATGCCCGCTACGCCGCCTTTGGAAGCGGCATAGGCAGCCTGTCCCTTTTGCCCGTCGAATGCGGCGATGGAGGCGGTGTTGATGATTACCCCGCGGGCGCCGTCGTTTTCAGGTTCGTTCTTGGCGATCTCAACTGCTGCAAGGCGGGCCACGTTGAATGTGCCGACCAGGTTGATGTCGATGGTGCGCTTGTACGCGTCGAGCGGATGCGGGCCGTCCTTGCCTACGGTTTTGGCACCGATGGCTATTCCCGCGCAGTTCACACATGCGGTGATCCTGCCCATCTTCTCTACGGCATGGGCGATGGCGGCAGAGACCGACTCTTCGCTGGTCACGTCAGTCTGGGCGAAGTAGCCGCCGATCTCCTGCGCGACAGAGGCGCCGCGGTCTGCATCGCGGTCAAGGATGGTGACCTGGGCGCCTGCCTCCGCAAAGAAGCGCGCGGTGGCTTCGCCGAGGCCGGAGGCGCCGCCGGTGATGACGGCAGCTGTGTCTGCAAGTTTCATGAGCGGGGCTCCTCCCGGTTATATGAACATTCGTTCATATAATGCGGAGGGGCACTGCCTGTCCAGCGGGACGGGGCGTCGCGGAGCGTCAGGCGGAGGACATCAGTTTGCGGTCCAGCGCAGCCAGCGGGCGCATCAGGCGGCCAAGCGGCGGCCAGTAGCCCCAAGTTCCGCCCAGGCGATGCAGTTCAGCGCCGGTGCCGAGCTTGAACCGGGCAAGGCCGGCCGCGTCTTCGGTATTGATCAGGCCAAGGTCGACCCGTGTGATGCCCTTGGAGGCGAGCCAGGACATTGCTTCCCACATCAGCAGGTTATGGGCGCTGAGCTGTTTGCCGCGCGCTGTGGTGTGGGAGATGTGGTAGGTGGCCCCGGTGCCATGGGTGAGGACAAGAATGGCAGCCACCGGGTCCTTGCCCTCAAAAGCCTGGAACAGTTTGGCCTGGCCTTTGTTCTCCTGGGCGTAGGCAAGGGTGAGCCCGATCGGCCAGCTGCGGTAGCGGCGGGCAGTCTGCTGCCTGGCGTCAGCCGCAAACAGCCAGTGCCGGGGATCGTTCGGCAGGTTCTGCCGGGTGAGCCGCAGGTTCTGAGCCTCGCCATGCTTCAGCCGGTTGCGCCACTTCTGATGCAGCGCGGCGCGGCGCTGGTCCGGGTCGCTGCTGAGGTCCAGAATGGCCGCATGCGCGGGGCTCATGAGCGGCACTGCACCACAGCGGGCAAGGTCCGGAGCCGGAGCTTCCGGAGAAAGAACGACCGGGGTGCGGTGCAGACCCTGTTCCTGCAGCAGTTCCAGAAGGCGCAGCGGTTTGCAGACAGGGGCACGGTTAACCATGGCTGCGGTGAAGCCGCCGGGAAGGCGGCGGTGCAAAACCAGAGTGTCTTTCAGAGCGCTGAGTATCAGCGGCTTCTGTCCGCAGGCCTGCAATGCCCGGGAAAACTCCGGCGTTTGCTGGAGGGCGCGGTGTTGTCCGGCAGAGGAGGCATGACGGGGCATTGCTTCGGCGGGGGCAAGATCGAACATAGCACCATTTACGGGTTGGAAACCTAAATGGCGGTTAATGGGGCTATGAAAAAATCGACTAAAGTTATGGGGCAGTCGGCAGCGGCGCCGAGGATGACTAAGGCGGCGGCACTGCTGGTTGCAATTGGCCTGTCAGTGCCAGGGTTTGTGTTGCTGACCCTGCTGGATCTGCTGCTGTTCTGAGAGAGGGCAGGGGGTCCGGTGCCCTGAGGTGCATTGGCTGCGCCAATTGAACCTGGCCAGCCTTGGGCCGGACGGAACTGCACGGCAGCGCGGCGCCACACTCAATCGTGAAGCTTCATCTGTGATGCAGCTGGAATGGGCGGGAAGCATCTGCCGGAACAAGAAAGGGGAGCCCGGCGGCTCCCCTTATCCGTTTTCTGATAGATGGCTCAGCCGTCCAGCCGCACCAGGGCGTGGCGTTTCTTGCCTGCGCTCAGCTTGATTGGCGAAGACAGCGCGCCTGCGTCAATCATCAGGCCGGCATCAGTCAGCGGCTGGTCGTCGATCTTGGCGCCGTTCTCATTGATCAGGCGTTTGGCGTCCTTGCCGGATTTGGCGAGGCCGGACTTCACGATCAGCTGAACGATCGAGATGCCGTCGCCCAGATCAGCAGGCGACAGCAAGAGGGTGGGCAGGTCGTCACCGACGCCGCCCTTCTCGAACACTTCCCGTGCTGTTGCTTCGGCCGCAGCAGCAGCCTCGGAGCCGTGGCAGAGGGTGGTGACCTCATTGGCCAGGATCACCTTGGCGGCGTTGACCTCGGAGCCTGCCAGCGCGCCCAGGCGTTCGCATTCGTCGACCGGCAGCTCGGTATACAGCTTCAGGAACCGGCCGACGTCGGCGTCGGTGGTGTTGCGCCAGAACTGCCAGAACTCGTAGGGGGAGCGCATCTCGGCATTGAGCCAGACTGCGCCGTCCTGCGATTTGCCCATCTTCTTGCCGTCCGATGTGGTCAGCAGAGGCGAGGTCAGGCCATAGACTTCATTGTCGATCACCCGGCGGGTCAGGTCGATGCCGTTGACAATATTGCCCCATTGGTCTGAGCCGCCCATCTGCAGGATGCAGCCGTAGCGGCGGTTCAGCTCCATGAAGTCATAGGCCTGCAGAATCATGTAGTTGAATTCGAGGAACGACAGCGATTGCTCGCGGTCGAGGCGTGATTTCACGCTCTCAAAAGACAGCATCCGGTTAACCGAGAAATGGCGGCCTATGTCGCGCAGGAAGTCCAGGTAGTTCAGCCCGTCCAGCCATTCGGCGTTGTTCAGCATCAGCGCCTTGTTCGGGGCGTCGGTGTCATAGTCGATGTAGGCCGAGAACACCTTTTTGATGCCCGCGATATTGTCGTTGATCGCGGCTTCGTCCAGCAGCGGGCGCTCGTCGGCGCGGAAGGAGGGGTCGCCCACCTTGGTGGTGCCGCCGCCCATGAGCGTGATCGGCTGGTGGCCGGTTTTCTGGAACCAGCGCAGCATCATGATCTGGATCAGCGAGCCGACGTGCAGCGATTTCGCTGTTGCGTCAAAGCCGATATAGGCCGGGCGCACACCGCTGATCAGGGCATCGTCCAGGCCCTGGTAATCGGTGCAGTCTGCGAGGAACCCGCGTTCCATCATGACTGCGACGAAATCCGATTTCGGTGTGTAGGTCATAACATGCCTCGGTCTATGGTTTTGCACCATGCCCTATAAATCGCATTGGCGCCGGTTGGAACCTGTTTTCCCGGCAAATTATGCGCGGTAATATGGGACGCAAACGGGCAGGACAGGCCCGGAACCTTTGAAGGGTCTAAGGTAAGGGGCGGGCGATGAGCAAAGCCATTGCAAAAACGGGGGCTGTGCAGGCGCTGGGCGCGATGAGCGGCACCTCGCTGGACGGGGTGGATGCGGCTGTGGTTCTGACCGATGGCACCCGTGTCCACGGGTTCGGCGAAAGCAGCTATAGAGAGTACACGGATGCGGAACGCAGCGTTCTGCGCGCCGGTCTGGGCAAGTGGACCGGGCCGGAAGTGGCGGCGGCTGCGGAGGTTTGCGACGCGGCCCATGCGGCGGCACTGGCGGACTTCCAGGACGTGGAGATCATCGGCTTTCATGGCCAGACCCTGGCCCATGCGCCGCGCCTGCAGGGCACTTTGCAGGTGGGCGACGGGGCGGCGCTGGCTGAAACCCTTGGCAAACCGGTGGTCTGGGATTTCCGCTCCGACGATGTGGCGATGGGCGGCGAGGGCGCGCCGCTGGCGCCGTTCTTTCACTTTGCCTGCGCCAAATACATTGGCGCGGCGAAGCCTTTGTGTTTCCTGAACCTCGGCGGCGTGGGCAACATCACCTATGTGGATCCGCGCTTTGAACGGCCGGAGGAGCCGGGTGCCTTGCTGGCTTTTGATACCGGTCCGGCCAATGCGCCGGTCAATGATCTGGTGCAGGAGCGGCTGGGCATCCCTTGGGACGAAGACGGTAAGGTGGCGATGTCCGGCACCGTGGAGACCGGCGCGCTGGAGCTGTTTCTGGCTGAGCCCTATTTTTCAAGAATGCCGCCCAAATCGCTGGACCGGAATGATTTTTCCGAGATGGTCACGCTGGTGCGAGAGTTGAGCGACGCCGATGCCGCGGCGACATTGACAGCAATGTGCGCTGCTTCTGTTGCGCAAGGAATGCAGCATTGCCCCGAGCCGCCGGAGATGGTGCTGGTGACTGGCGGCGGCCGCCGCAACCCGGTGCTGATGGAGATG
>JBFOLS010000058.1:0-4340 GCA_040830225.1 Leisingera sp. | reverse complement strand
TCTTTCAGCGTCATCGGCTTGGTCGTGTCAAAGGCCGGCGTCGGCGAAATCGACAGCAGGATCGGCCCGAAGGAGATCGAAACCAGGATGGACGCGATGATAAACGCCTCGTAACCCGCGGGATCACCGATCTGGATAAGTCCCTGCGCGGTCACGATGCCAATCATCTGCACGATCATATAGAGCGACAGGGCCTTGCCGCGGTTGGTGTTGTCGGCGGCGTTGTTCAGCCAGCTTTCCGCGGTCACATACACGCCGGAAAAACAGAAACCGATGATGATCCGACCCAACCCCCAGGCAATGGTGTTGGGCAGGATCGGATAGAGGATCATGACGGCGGAGATGAACGAGGCGAGCGCCGCAAACACCCGAACATGGCCGACGCGCCGGATCATCTCCGGTGCCAGCCGCGAGCCGCCCAGGAAGCCAACGAAATAGGCAGCCATCACCAGCGACATTTCCAGAGAGGAGAATCCCTCAAGATCGCCCCGAACCCCCAGCATGGTGCCCTGCAGGCCGTTGCCCACCATCAGCAAGCACACCCCCAACAGCAGCGCCCATGCGCTCGACAGCACCTGCAGCATTTCCATGCCTCCTTCGAAAGCAAAGCAGCCCTCCACAGGGGACGGCTGCACATACATTAGTTTGTTAAGTCCGGGCGACGAAAGCGCGGAACGCCGGTATCGCTGATTCTGATTGCGGTTTCATGACTCTGTTCTTTCGATCAGAACCCATCGCCGCGGCGCTTGTCTATGGATTCGCGTCGTTTTTCTGAGGTGTATCCGCCTTTGCCGGGATCAAAAGCGACGCGTCGCCATAAGAAAAGAACCGGTAGCCGCTGCGGACTGCATGATCATAGATACGCATGATCTCCGCCTGCCCCATCAGCGCTGAAACCAGCATCAGCAGCGTCGACTTCGGCAGGTGGAAATTGGTCATCAGCGCATCTGCCACCTGGAACTCGAACCCTGGGTAGATGAAGATGTCTGTATCACCTTCCCAAGGGTGGATTTTCCCATCCTTTGCAGCGCTTTCGATCAGCCTCAGCGCAGTGGTGCCAACCGGGACAACCCGGCCGCCTGCGGCCTTTGTGGCGGCAATGTCCGCGGCGGCCTGCTCGCTGACCTTGCCCCATTCGGCATGCATCCGGTGGGTGGTTACGTCCTCGACCTTGACCGGCAGGAAAGTGCCCGCGCCCACATGCAGGGTGACATAGGAAATCTCCACTCCGCGCTCCGCCAGCGCCTCCAGCAGCACCGCATCGAAGTGCAGCGAGGCCGTCGGCGCCGCCACCGCACCGGTATTCTTGGCCCAGACGGTCTGGTAATCGGTCTTATCCTGTTCATCCGCGGCGCGCTTGGCGGCGATATACGGCGGCAGCGGCATCGCACCGGCTTCGGCCAGGGCCGCATCAAAGTCCGTGCCGGTAAGGTTGAAGCGCAGGCGCCCCTTCCCCTCCGCGACATTTTCAAGTGTCGCGCTAAGATCCTCGGAAAAAACGATTTCCTCGCCGGTCTTGATTTTCTTCAGCGGCTTCAGCAATGCCGCCCAACTGCCGTCGGCGCGCGGCTCCAGCAGGGTAGCCTCGATCTTGGCGGCCACCGGGCCTTGGGCGCTGTCGCGGTGGCGCAGCCCGCTCAGGCGCGCCGGTATCACCTTGGTGTCATTCAGCACCAGCCTGTCACCGGGCTGCAGCCAATCCACCAGATCGGTCACCTGGCCGTCATGCAAGGCCCCGTCAGCGGCTATCAGGAGACGCGCCGAACTGCGCGGATTGGCAGGCCGGGTTGCAATCAAATCGTCGGGCAGGTCGAAGTCAAAATCGCTGAGTTTCATGGCGCGCGCTATAGGATGTGCTGCAGGGAAAATCTATGGTGATTTTCAAGGTTTGCTAGGGTTACTTGTTGGCACTGCGCGGCTCCCTGAGTTGCGGGCCCTGCTCCTGACCGGGCTCTTCCGCACCGCTAAAGGCGCGCTGCTGGCCAGGCACCTTGGGGGCAGGCCCGCGGAACACCTCGCGCAAGAAGCCCGGCGCCAGCCCCGCCAATGGGTTCACCGAAACGGACGGGTTTTCGGCGGTGCCCCGCAGGGTGAAGGTGAAGCCGATCAACCCTTCGCCGTCCCGGGGCGCCAGTATTCTGCCAATGACATTGACCAGATAGATAGGTGAAATCACCCCCCGCATATTCAGACGGGTGCTGTTCAAATCGAAATTCCCGTCCAGCGAAAGCCCCATTGAAGGGCCTACGGCACTGCTTTGATGCAGGATCAGATGCGAGGCGCCAAGCCGGAACCGCCCTTCCATGCTGGTGAACAGGATGCCCTGGCCAGTCATTTCATCCAGCAGTCCGATCAGGCTGATCGCGTTCAGGATCGCTGCCATCGAGGGGGCGTTGCGCACCCGGATGTTGCGCACATTGACCTTGCCGTCATATTCGCCTGGCGTATCCGCCGGGATCAGCGTCATGTCAAAACTGCCGCCGCGGCCGTGTTCGAACACTCCGGCAGACCGGAACACCCCGCCGGCGTCATTGGAGCGGATCCGCGATGCGGTGCCGCCATTCTGCGGCACAACCGTTCCCGCCACCGGGGTCTGGCCGTTCAGCCGTGCAGTGAACTCTCCATTCATGCCGCCCGCTGTCGAAAACCGCCCCTGGAAGTTCTGCAGCCCGATGCTTTCAGTAACCTGCAGGTTCTGCAGCCTGAGCGTAATCGGCCCCGAGGCACCGCCGCTGCTGCCACTGCTGCCGGAGGTGGCCGAAAACGGTGAACGGTTCAGATCAAGACGGCCTCCCGTCACCTCAATCGCCGGCGCAGCATTGCCACGGCCGCGAAAGGTCACTGCGCCGCGGAACCAGTTGCCGACCCGTGCCGAGGAGAACACCGCCCGGTTCAAACCGCCGCTTTTGTGCGTGGTTACCCGGCCGGTGGCTGCCAGTCCCGGCGCCTGCAGCTCCAGCCGCTCCACTGTGGCGGTCTCCCCGAGTTCTGCCATCAGGGACAGCTTGCCCTCAGCTTCTTCACGCTTGCGCCAGCCAACGTCCGGGATACGCAGGCCCACTCCGGCAAGGTCCGACTCAAGCGCCAGCCGCGGCGGCTCGCCCGGCTTCAAATCAACCGAATAGCGGCCTTGGCCCCTGCCAAAGACCGAGCGGCGCGGAAGACCGAGGTTGAAAGCCTTAACGGCTTCCTCCGACAATTCGATCACCCCTTCAACCCGGCTGTCGGGCGCGGCATCCTTGCCGATCTGCTGTTGCCAGCTGGCGCTCAGCGGCACCCCTGACAGGCTGCCATCGCCGCTGATACGCACTTCACCCTGATTGCCTTCGACTTGCAGCATCTGCGCTGCAGCCACATGCCCAGGCACCAGTTTTCTGCTTTGCACGGCGCGGACCTGGCCGGTGTAATGATAGAGGATCTCCTCCACCGGCACCTGATTTTTAAGCGGCAGCGCCAAGGTGCCGCTAGCCACTACCTGGCCCTCAGCCAGATCCACCGGCAGCCCGGCCTTGTCCATCACCTTGAGCGGTTCCCGGTTCAGAAGCGACAAAGCTGCTGTAGCAGATCCGCGGGCAGCGATCCGGGCGATGCCCGGGGTACCGTCGCGGGCCGAAGTGTCCGGAATGATGAAAGACGTGCCGGTAACATCCACGTCCCCGCCCTGCTCCGCCGTAACCAGCCCCTTGGAGGCGGTAACCACGAACCGCGTCCCGTAAAGGCTGAGCTGGCCCGCCGCCTGCCGGACCGGCGGCATGAATTTCTGGAACACGACCTCGGCGCCCTCAAATCCCAGATCCAGACTGATGAAGGGTTTGCTGCTGCCGCGACCGCGCATGTGGAAGCCGGCATCGCGGATCAGGCCTTCATTGAGGTTCTCCCGCACCCAACCGCGCGGTTTCGCCGCCAGTGGTTCCGGCCACAGTTCCTTGACCCGTGAAACCGAGACCTGGTCAACCCTGCCGTTGAGGTCATAATTCCAGCCATCCGGCCCGGCGCCGATTTCGCCATCAAAATGTATACGGCTTGTGCCGTCCCGCACCAGCATCTCCCCCAGCCGGAGCCGGAACGGTTTAAGCGTCAGGTCGAAATCCGCATCCAGCCCCGGAAACTGCACAGAAGTCTCAAACAGCCGCTTTGGGTTCAGCTCAAGATCCGAAAACCGGAGCTGCCCCACCAGCCCGGTCAGTTGGCCGTTCTCGATCCCTGCCAGGCTGGCCTGCCCCTGCATCACCCCGGAGCCCCAGCAGCTCTGCACACTGAGCTCGCTGAATTCCAAACCCTGAGCCGCCGGGTCATAGGTGAAATAGCTGCGCGCGCCGGTGATCGGAACCGGCAGGGTC
>JBFOLS010000057.1:0-2719 GCA_040830225.1 Leisingera sp. | reverse complement strand
GGACAATGACCTGTGCCAGGCGGTGGTGACCCAAGGCGGCAAGACCGTCTATCTGCGCGGCCAGTGCCCGCAGAACCTGGATGATGCCGTCAACATCGACAGTCACGATCCGGTCGAGCAGACCCATAAGGTGATGCAGAACATCAAGCAGCTGATCGAGGAGGCCGGCGGCTCGATGGAGCATCTGGTGAAGGTGGTGGTCTATATCACCGATGTGCGCCATCGCGAAGCGGTCTACCGCACCATGGGCGAATACATCAAAGGCGTGCATCCGGTGTCGACCGGGCTGGTGGTTCAGGCACTGGCGCGGCCGGAGTGGCTGGTGGAAATCGACGGCACGGCTGTCATACCAGACTGAGTCCAGGGTTGAGGCCCGTTTAGAAGACAAAAATGAGGGGGCTGCCTGCCGCCTCGTGCTCCCCCGGGGGTATTTTGACCAGAAAGAAGCAGCAGGAGGCTGGCTCATGACCTTTTCGCTTGTGGCACGGTGCGCAGAGACGGGCATGTTCGGTGTTGCGATTTCCTCGTCCTCGCCGGCGGTGGCGGCACGCTGTTCCTTTGCCCGCGCAGGTGTTGGCGCGGTGGCGAGCCAGAATGTAACTGACCCCAGCCTGGGGCCGCTGGCGCTGGATCTGATGGAGCAGGGCATGACCGCAGCTGCGGCGGTGGCCAAGGTGCGCGAGATTGGCCGCTTCATCGAATACCGGCAGGTTTTGGCAGTGGACAGCATTGGCGGCACCGCCATTCATTCAGGCCCGAACAGCCTAGGGATCTGGACCCAGGCTGAAGGCAAGGATGTGGCCTCGGGCGGCAACCTCTTGGCCAATGACGGTGTATGCCAGGCCATCGTGGACGGGTTTTCGTTGTCTTCGGGCCACCTTGGCGACCGTCTGATTGCCGCGATGCGGGCCGGGCTGGCGGCTGGCGGCGAGGCCGGGCCGGTGCATTCGGCAGGCATGAAGATCGTCGACAAGGTTAGCTGGCCGGTGGCGGATCTGCGCTGCGATTGGACCGAGGATTGCCCGATCGAGAACATCGCCGCCGCCTGGGACATCTACAAGCCGCAGCTGGATGCCTATGTCCAGCGCGCGCTCGACCCGCGCGAGGCGCCGTCCTACGGCGTGCCGGGCGACGAATAATCAGGAGAGGGACTATGCTGGACTATTCATACGACGACTGGAAATCCCGCGCGGCGGCTCTCTCATTCCGCGGCGAGGCATTTATTGACGGCAAGTTTGTGGATGCAGCCTCGGGCAAAACCTTTGGCAGCGTCAACCCTGCGACCGGCGAGGTTCTGGCGCAGGTTGCCGAATGTGAGGAAGAGGATGTGAATCGCGCCGTGGCGGCGGGTCGTCGTGCGTTTGAAGACGGGCGCTGGTCGCGGATGGCGCCGGGGGACCGCAAGGCGGTTATGCTTAAGCTGGCCGATCTGATCCGGGAAAACCTGGAAGAGATGGCGCTTTTGGATTCGCTTGATATGGGCAAGCTGGTGACCGATGCTGTCACAGTGGATGCGCCGGGGTCCGCGCATTTCTTCCAGTGGTATGCGGAAGCCATCGACAAGGTCTATGACGAAGTGGCGCCGACGGGGCCGGGTGATCTGGCGCTGGTTTCACGGGTGCCGTTGGGCGTGGTTGGGGCGGTGACGCCCTGGAACTTCCCGCTGGACATGGCGACCTGGAAAGCGGCGGCAGCGCTGGCAGCGGGCAATTCGGTGGTGCTGAAGCCGGCGGAGCAGTCGCCTTTGTCGGCGCTGCGGCTGGCGGAATTGGCGGCAGAGGCCGGGGTGCCCGATGGGGTATTCAACGTGGTGCCGGGCTATGGCGTCACCGCGGGCAAAGCGCTGGGTCTGCATATGGATGTGGATTGCCTCGCCTTCACCGGCTCTACCGGCATTGGCAAGATGTTCATGCAGTATTCGGGGCAATCGAACCTGAAACAGGTCTGGCCTGAGACCGGCGGCAAGAGCCCGAACCTGGTGTTTGCTGATTGCGAGGACTTGGATGCCGCCGCCGACATGGCTGCCTTTGGCATTTTCTTCAATCAGGGCGAGGTCTGCTCGGCCAACTCGCGGTTGTATGTCGAGCGTTCGGTCAAGGATGCCTTTGTCGAGAAGCTGATTGCCCGCGCCGAGGCAACCCAGCCGGGCGACCCGCTGGATCCGGCCTCGAAAATGGGGGCCATCGTCGACGAGAAGCAGACCGAGGGCATCATGCGCTTTGTCGAAGCGGGCAAGGGCACGGCCAATCTGGTGGCAGGCGGTGAGCGGGTCACCGTTGACGGCAAGGGCTGCTTTGTACAGCCGACGATCTTTGATGATGTGAGCCACGACAACCCGCTGGCCCGGGATGAGATTTTCGGCCCCGTCCTGTCGGTGATCCCCTTCGACAGCGAGGATGAGGCGGTCGCCATGGCCAATGACTCGATCTATGGTCTCGCCGCGTCGGTCTGGACCGACAACCTCAGCCGCGCCTGCCGGGTGTCGGACGAGCTGCAAGTGGGCACGGTTTCGGTCAACACCGTGGACGCATTGTCGGCGCAGACGCCTTTTGGCGGCATGAAGCAGTCGGGTTTTGGACGGGATTTGTCTTTGCACTCGCTTGAGAAGTACACTGCTTTGAAAACAACCTGGATCAAGTACAAGGCTTGATCCGCCAAGCCCCGGGAGAGCCTGCCTTTGCCTGTCAGATACACGCTGCGCCAGCTTGAGTATTTTGTG
>JBFOLS010000056.1:0-12431 GCA_040830225.1 Leisingera sp. | reverse complement strand
ACGCCGAATTTCTCCACCACGCCGTCGCTGTCGATGCGCTTGTTCTTCATTGCGTCCAGCATTTCGACGCCGCCGCCGACCAACTGCATCAGGTCCTTGTCCGAGGAGATGATGGTCACCCGCCCGCCCGCATCACGCGCCTGATGCGCCAGCGTCGCAATGATGTCGTCGGCCTCAAACCCTTCGATCTCCTTGCAGGCGATGTTGAAGGCGCGGGTAGCGTCGCGGGTCAGCGGGAACTGCGGCACCAGATCCTCGGGCGCGGGCGGACGGTTGGCCTTGTACTGGTCATACATCTCGTTGCGGAACGACTTGCCGGAGTAGTCGAATATCACCGCCACATGGGTCGGCGCATCCGGGCCTTTGTTGTCCTCCACCTGCTTGAACAGCATGTTGCAAAAGCCCGCAACGGCGCCGATCGGCAGCCCGTCGGATTTGCGGGTTAAGGGCGGCAGCGCGTGATAGGCGCGGAAGATGAAGGCCGATCCGTCAATCAGATGCAGATGGCAGCCCTTGCCGAATTGTGTCCCGCTCATGTCTGCTGCGCTCCCTGAAAACCGTTCGTGTTCTGTTTCCCGGTTATCGGTGATCAGGCGGGGAAGGGCAATTGGTGTTTCTTGCGCCGCAGAACGCGTCGCGCATAGGGCAGCGCGCCCAGGAGGCAGCGCCGCTGCTACGCGGTCAGAGATGCTGCCTGATCTGCTCTGCCAGCGGCCTGAGGAAATCCTTGTCTTCCCAGTATCCGGTGTGGCTGAGCGGATTGAAGAACGACGCCATCCCGCCGGAATTGATCTGATGGTCCGCTGTGACCAGTTGGGCGTAACTGCTGCTCAATGCCCTCAGCGGCCAGCCCAGCACGTCGTCCTCGTCATAATAGTTATGCCATTCGAAACTTCCGTTTGGCCGGGGAATCGGTTTGATCTCTTCGGGATCGCGCCCGGCTACGAAAATCGGGATATTGCAGCCTGTGGTGTTCAGCCGCACGATGGATTTGCCGCGGCAGAATGCTTCCTCTTCCTCGGTTTCAAACGCAGGCGGACTCGACCAAACGCCGTGCGCCGGCTTTTCTGTGCGGGAGGCGTCCCAAAGGTAATTCGACAGCACCTGCCCGCCCAGCGACTGTGCTGCAACGATCACACGCCGGTTGTTTCCTTCCAGCTCACGATAAACAGCGCGGAACGCCTCAAGGATCCGCGTCTGGGCGATGAAATAGGGGCTTTGCTCCCCGATCTTTTGCGATTCGAGACTGGCGGCATCGCAGATGCCGTATAGCATGAACTGACGCAGTTTCTTCCAATCAATGTCCTGCCTTACGCGGGCAAAGTAGTTTTCCTGGTTGGTCTGCAGAATGTTTTGGTAGAACACCTTTTGTGTAATCAGGCTTTCTGACTGCACAGGGCTCAACCTGCTTCGCACATCGGCAAAAAAGGCATCCGCAAAAGTGTCTTCGGTTTTGCCCATTCCATGAATGGCAATCAGTCCAAGCCGTTTCATAAACCCCTCACATTCTGTTAGCTCCAGATGTGCAGGTTAGGGTAATGTGTATTTTGCTTAATGCAATTAAAAGGTGATTTTCCGGCAAGCGCCAGTGTTTGAAAGCCGGGGCAGGCCGCCGACTTAAAACACCCCCATCGCCAGCCCCGCCCCCATTGCCAGGCCCAGTTCGCGGCAGGCTTCCAGCTGCTCTTCCGGGATCACCTTCTCCGCCAGGATCGCCTCCGGCGTCTGCGCATGGGTGCAAAGGATCAGCGGCGGCTGCACTTCTTTCAAACGCCAGCCGGTGGCAATCCTCGCGCATTGCCGTGCCGCATTCTCGCCGTCCGATCCGGCACAGATCATCTGCGCATAAGGCCGCCCTTCGATCCGCCCCAGCACCGGGTAATAACAGCGGTCAAAGAACTCTTTCATCATGCCGGACAGGGCGGCGAGGTTTTCCGGTGCGCAAAAGATATAGCCGTCCGCCGCCAGCAGATCCTCCGGACCAGTGTCCCCGGCCCGTTTCAGGGTGACGTCAATCTCGCCGTGCGCAGCGTCATACGCGGCTTCCGCCATCCGGCGGCTGCCGCCGGTGCGGCTGTGGAAAACGATCAGAAGCTGCGCCATCAGCCGCAGCCTACGCCGTCAGCGCAGAGGCAAAAAGCCCGGATCACTCCGCCGCCTTGGCCGCGTCCTCATAGATGTACTTGCAGTCGCAGTAGGGGCATTCGACCCAGTCCTGCCCTTCCGGGATCTGCAAATAGACCCGCGGGTGGCCCAAGGCGCCTTCGCTGCCATCGCACGCCACCTTGCGGCTGTGAACGATCCTGGTTTCCGGCGCTTCGATGGTCATGGCTGGCAGTCCTTTCGGTTTTCGGCTAGGCGCATTTATGAGCCAAGGAAAAACCGGGGGCAAGAGCGGCAATGAGTGCTGAGGCAATCCGTATCGAAGCATTGCGCAAAACCTACGCAGGGCGCAAAGGCCAGCCGGAGAAGCACGCGCTGAAAGGCGTCGACCTGACGGTGCCGCGTGGCTCGGTCTTCGGCCTGCTGGGCCCCAATGGCGCGGGCAAGTCGACGATGATCAACATTCTTGCGGGCCTGGTGCGCAAGACCTCGGGCAAAGTGACGATCTGGGGCTTTGACCAGGACGAGAACCCGCGCCAGAGCCGCGCCGCCATCGGGGTGATGCCGCAGGAGCTGAACCTCGACCCTTTCTTCACTCCGCGCGGCGCGCTGGAGGTGCAGGCGGGTCTTTACGGGGTACCCAAATCCGAGCGCCACAGCGACGAGATCCTGCGGATGATCGGGCTGGAGGACAAGGCAGAGGCTTATGCCCGCACGCTCTCAGGCGGCATGCGGCGGCGGCTGCTGCTGGGCAAGGCGCTGGTCCACCGGCCTTCGGTGCTGGTGCTGGACGAGCCAACAGCGGGCGTCGACATCGAGCTGCGCCAGATGCTGTGGGAGAACATCCGCAAACTGAACGCGCAGGGCATGACCATCATCCTCACCACCCACTACCTGGAGGAGGCCGAGGAGATGTGCGACGAGATCGCCATCATCAACCAGGGCGAGGTTGTGGCGCGCGATTCCACCGCCAGCCTGCTGGGGCGGCTGGATGCCAAGACCATGGTGGTGCAGCCCGCTGTGCCGGTCACGGACCTGCCGCAAGGGGCTGGTATCGAGTCCGAACTGCGCCCGGACGGCGCCGTGGCCTTGCGCTACCGCAGCCGCGTGACCAGCGCCGAGGACGTGCTGGGCGCGGTCCATGCCGCGGGCATTTCGATCCGCGACGTGAAGACCGAGGAAGCGGATCTGGAGGATGTGTTCCTGTCGCTGACGAAGTCAGGTTGAGGGGCAGGCCTCAGCCTGGGTTCGATGCCGCACACGGTGCACTTGCTTCCAAGCAGACAGTCACTGCGCACGGCAGGTGTGTCGGCTGTGCGGACTTGACTGCCTATCGAGGGCCCTGGTCGAACGTCCGCTTTCGGGTCAACCGGCTTGCTCCCGGTCGTATTGCATACGGAGTTTTCTAACCTCATCCATTTGCTCGTGAGACCAAAAAACAAGCGGCTTGAGCATTTCAAGCAAGCTACGGCCCAGTGGTGTTAACTCATAGGAGACAGCAACCGGAGGACCGGGGTCTACGGTACGTGTCAAATAGCCGTCGCGTTGCAATCCGCGAAGGTTCTCAGTCAGCACGCTTTGTGTAACGTCGCCAATGCAGCGTTTGAGGTCGCCGAAGCGTTTTGGCTCGTCCTCAAGAGCCAAAATGATGATCATCCGCCATTTGCCCGTCACGTTGGACAGGACAGAGCGGATGGAACAGTTCGATGCTTCTGCTTTGTTGGCAACGCCTATCGGTAGCATTTGTGGCCCTGGTATCAAAACTAAACTGTTGAATAGCTTACCCTGCATGCAGATACAGTTCAATGTTTCTCCTTTGCTGGTTTGGTCAAACGTACTTGGTTAGTTCAAAGTACGTAATTGCGATGTGGTATGATTTTTCTACTACGTATTCAGGCAATACGAATCAAAGGATCCAACCATGTCTCTCAAAGAACTTGTCATCGCGCTTTTCACGGCTGCGTTTGCCGATCATGACCCCGAAGCCGCCCGCCAGCTCGTGACACCCGGATACATTCAGCACAACCCGCAGATCCCAACCGGCGCGGAAGGCTTGGTCGGGCTGATCCCACTGGTCGAACAATCGGGCATGACAGTTACTACACACAGGGTTATCTCCGAAGGCGACCTCGTTGTGCTGCACAGCACGTTTGAAAACGCTGATGCATTTGGAGCCCCGACCTTGGCGGCGTTTGATGTCTTCCGGGTTGAGGACGGCAAGGTGGCTGAACATTGGGACAATCTTCAACCCGTGCCGGAAACAACTGCATCGGGCCGGGGTATGACCGATGGGCCAACTGAGATCACCGACCTCGACAAGACCGATGAAAACAAGGCGCTGGTCCTTGGCTTTGTGCGGGACGTCCTGGGCGGTGTGGCACCTGAGAAGGCCCCGATGTACTCAGAGGTCTACATGCAACACAACCCGCACCTGGCTGATGGTATCGATGGCCTGATGGCAGGTACAAAAGCCTGGGCCGAGCAGGGTTTTGTCATCACCAAGTTCGAGCCCCAGATCGTTGTAGCGGAGGGCAATTTCGTCTTTGTCGCATCAGACGCAACCGTGAGCGGCAAGCCCTGGGCCTTCTTTGATCTCTGGCGCGTTGAAAACGGAAAAATCGTAGAGCATTGGGATGTCGTTTCAGCAACGCCAGAAGAAATGGTGCATAACAACGGAAAGTTCTGAGCTGCACGACAAAATGGCGGGTCTGCTCCATTTGGCCCGCCAATTAGCGGTCGCTCCTGAATGTCGCAGCAAAGGGTACTTCTGGGCTCTTTGTAGACTTTCGCCGCATTCGTGAAGTAAGCCCGCTTTCTGTGCGGGAACGCAGCACTTGCGACTTGAAAGACGGGTGCCGACGTATAGTGAACGCACCTCTTGCCCGACCAAGCTGGCCAGGCCCTTGCGGCAGTGTCTCCCGCAGGGCTGTCCTTCCGCCCTAAGTCCTCACCTCCGGTCAATCCGCGCCTGGTAGCAGTTGTTGCGCGACGAGCGGATGTGGATGTACTTCACCCGTTCATCGCTGAAAATCTCCTCTGCCTGCCCCATCATCTCAGCCTGCGGAATGACAACGCCGGTGCCATAGACGATGCGGTCCTCAGCGCTGTAGCCCTTGATCAGGTAATCGGGTGAGCCGGTCAGCATCTCCGGCAGTTCCTCGCCTTCGTGCCGCGCGCAGTGATCCGCGCAAAGGAAGACCGGTCCGGTCTCGGCATAGGGCTGCGCTTCAGGGAAGGGGCGGTGCGCCAGGATCAGCATTTCTGCGCCTTCGGGGATGTATTTCAGGCAATGACGGCAGGGGTTGCCGCCGCCATCGGACACGGCGCGTTCCGGCGTGCGGCCATAGGCATCGGCGCCGCCCGCTTGCAGGGCGCGGACATCTTCGGTGGGCAGGGCGGTGATCTTGGTCATGTGGTGTCTCCTTTGTTTTCCGGACCATGCCGCATCCGCGCGGGAACAATCGACCCGGATCTTGCGCAGCCCGCAGATCGGCCGGAAGGGCTCCCGCCGGCCGCGCTGGCATTGAAAATGCCCTGCGGCTGTTGGGCCTGGCGCCGCGCTGGCGCGCGGCGCGGGACCGCAATCCGGCCGGTGTCTTTCAAGGTGACTCCACATGAGAACAAAACGGGAATATCATGAGACTCATGTTTGCCGAATTCGCCTGCCTGTCCAACTTCACCTTCCTCACCGGGGCATCGCATCCAGAGGAATACGTGACCCGCGCGCTGGCGCTGGGACTTGGGGCGGTTGCGGTTGCCGATGAAAACTCAGTGGCGGGGATTGTGCGGGCCCATGCGGAATGCGCGGATATCGCCCGGCGGGTGCGCGAGCGGCAGGCCTGGGACCGGCAGAATACGCCCATCGGGCCGCCGCGTCCCGAAGGCATCGCGCCGCCGCGGTCCTTTCCGGTCTATGGCACCGTGCGGCTGATTCCGGCAGCGCGGCTGATCTTCACCGATGCGCCGGAGGTGATCGCGCTGCCGTTGAACCGCGCGGGCTGGGGCAGCCTGACGCGGCTGTTGTCCACCGGGCGGCTGAGGGCTCAGAAGGGCAGCTGCACCCTGCATCTCTCCGACCTTTTGGAGTTTGCGGAGGGCCTCCACCTGCTGCTGCTGCCGCAAGCGCAGCATCTGCCCGGCGGCGGGGGCGGGTGGGGGCCGCATATGGAGGGGCTGACGCGCCGCTTTGCCGGACGCATGCATCTCTTGATGTCGCCGGCCTATGATGGCGGCGACCGGGCGCGCTTTGCCCGGCTTGCGGATCTCGCCGGACATCTGAACCTGCCCCTCCTGGCCAGCGCCGCGCCGCGGATGCACCACGGCAGCCGCCGCCGCCTGGGCGATGTGCTCAGCGCCATCCGCCTGCGCTGCAAGGTGGAGGCGCTGGGCCGTGCCGCACTGGCCAATGGCGAGCAGCGCTTGCGTGCGGAAAGGGAGATGCGCCGCCTGTTCCGCGGCCATGAGGAGGCCGTGGACAATGCTGCCCGGCTGGCAGACCGGCTCACCTTCTCGCTGGATGAGCTGCGTTATGACTACCCGGACGAGGGGCGCGAGAGCGAAACCCCGCCGCAAAGGCTCAGGCGCCTCGCCGAAGAGGGGCTCAGATGGCGCTACCCGGGCGGCGCGCCGGACAAGGTGCGCGCGCTGCTGGAGCATGAGCTCGCCCTGATCGCCAAGCTGAAATACGATCCCTACTTCCTGACGGTGCGCGACATCGTCGCCTTTGCCCGCTCCCGCGGAATCTTATGCCAGGGGCGCGGCTCGGCGGCAAACTCGGTGGTCTGCTACTGCCTCGGCGTCACCTCGGTCAGCCCGGAGCTCGGCACCATGGTGTTCGAGCGTTTTGTCAGTGAAGCCCGCGACGAGCCGCCCGACATCGACGTCGACTTCGAACACGAGCGGCGCGAGGAGGTGATCCAGTGGATCTATGAACGCTACGGCCGCCACCGGGCCGGCCTCTGCGCCACGGTGATCCACTACCGCGGCAAGCGCGCCATCCGCGAGGTGGGCCGCGCCATGGGGCTGACGGAGGACACTATCTCGGCGCTTTCCTCGCAGCTCTGGGGCTTCTTCAGCAGCAAAGGCGTGGAGGCGGAGCGGATGCGCGAAATAGGCCTCGACCCAAACAGCCGCCGCCTGCAGCTGACGATGCAGCTGGTCGAGCAGATCATCGGCTTTCCGCGCCACCTCAGCCAGCATGTGGGCGGCTTTATCATCACCCAAGGGCGGCTGGACGAGCTGGTGCCGATTGAGAACGCCACCATGGAGGGCCGCACGGTCATTTGCTGGGACAAGGATGACATCGACACGCTCGGCATCCTCAAGGTTGATGTGCTGTCGCTCGGCATGCTCACCTGCATCCGCAAGGCGTTTGATCTGATGCAGCAGCACCATCAGCTGGACTACAGCCTCGCCACCCTGCCGCCCGAGGACCCGGCGGTCTACAACATGCTGTGCCGGGCCGACAGCATCGGCGTCTTTCAGGTCGAAAGCCGGGCGCAGATGAACTTCCTGCCGCGGATGAAGCCGCGCCAGTTCTACGATCTGGTGATCGAGGTCGCCATCGTCCGCCCGGGACCGATCCAGGGCGACATGGTGCACCCCTATATCCGCCGCAGGAATGGCGAGGAGCCGGTGCATTTTCCCTCGGATGCGCTGGGCGAGGTGCTGGGAAAAACCCTTGGGGTGCCGCTGTTCCAGGAGCAGGCGATGCAGATCGCCATCGTCGGCGCGGGTTTCACGCCCGAACAGGCCGACCGCCTGCGCCGCTCGCTGGCAACCTTCAAGAAGCACGGCAACGTCAGTGAGTTCCGCGCGCTGTTCCTGCGCGGCATGGCGAAGAACGGCTATGATGCAGAGTTCTCCGAGCGCTGCTTTTCCCAGATCGAGGGCTTCGGCTCCTACGGTTTCCCGGAAAGCCATGCGGCGAGCTTTGCCCTGCTGGTCTATGCCTCGGCGTGGATCAAATGCCACCATCCGGGGATCTTTGCCTGCGCGCTCTTGAACGCCCAGCCGATGGGGTTTTATGCGCCCGCGCAGATCGTGCGCGACGCCCGCGCGCATGGGGTCGAGGTGCGCCCGGTCTGCATCAACCGCTCCTACTGGGACAACGCGATGGAGCCCGACGGCCACGGCGGGTTGGCGCTGCGGCTTGGATTCCGCCAGGTGAAGGGGCTGCGGGACGAGGACGCCGCCTGGCTGACCGCGGCGCGCGGCAACGGCTACCACGAGGTCGAGGACGTCTGGCGCAAGGCGGGCCTGGCGCCGCCGGTGATCGAACGGCTGGCCGAGGCTGATGCCTTTGCCGCGCTTGGCCTCAACCGGCGCGAGGCGCTCTGGGCCGCCAAGGCGATCACTGCCCGCAAGCCGCTGCCGCTGTTTGCCCGCGAGCTGGACGGCGAGGCGATCTATGAGCCGGAGGCGGACCTGCCGCAGATGGGGCTGGGCGAGGAAGTGGTGGAGGATTACGTCGCCATGCGCCTCAGCCTGCGGGCGCACCCGGTGGCGCTGATCCGGCATTTGCTGACGCCGCAGAACCCGGGCGGCGGTGCCGGGGGCGGATCGGGGGATTGAGAATTTTTTTTTGGAAAGATGAAAGGAGCGGGAGAAGCAGGGTGTGCTGGGGTGTAAATATTGGTACCTTGATACCAAGATTGAAATCACATATAACGCACTCCGAAAGGAGGGCGCGATGAAATCTGTAACCCGTGTGCAAACCGGCCTGCGCCTTGAGGCGCGGCTGTTGAAAACCATGAAAGCGCTGGCGGAATATCTGGATATCTCCGTGGCGGAACTGGTCGAGGGCATGGCGCTGCACGCCTTTGAGGGCAAGGCGCCGTTCTCCGAGGAGACCCTGGGCAAGATTGAGGCACTGCGCGCGGTTTATGGACTGGACTTGACCGCCGCCGACAGCCACAGCCTGACGGAGGATCCGCAATGAGTGAACGGACAGACTATGCGGTGATGGCGCAGGAACTGGCCGCGGGCACCCTGCAGCCGGAGGGCTTCAGCCACCGGGCGCATCTGGGGGTGGCTCATGAAATACTCTCCCGCCACGAGGTGTTCGAGGGCATGGCGGTCTATGCCCGCGGCCTGCGGCAACTGACGGAAGCCGCCGGAGTGCCGGAGAAATTCAACGCCACAGTGACACTGGCGTTCCTGAGCCTGACTGCCGAACGGATGGCCGCAGGGGATTACCCGGACACGGAGGCGTTTCTGAACGGCAGCGCGGACCTGCTGCAGCCCGGGATTCTTAGGCGGTACTACCCGGCCGAGGCGCTTGGCAGCGATCTGGCGCGGGCGGTGCCGGTGCTGATGCCGCAGAACGCGGGCGCTGCGGATGATGGGCAGCGCGGCGTTTGAGCCTTTGGGGCAAGATGAAAGGCGCGCGGCGGCTTTGCCCCGCTCTAAGGCCTGATAACGCCAACTGTGGCAGGAATGCCGGTTCACCCCGGCGCGGCGAGGCGTTAGAAGGCTTGCGAACAGTGCCTTGCCCCGGAGCTACCCATGACCGCACCCAAACCCGTTGTCCTGTGCATCCTTGATGGCTGGGGCAGTGGTGAGCCGGGCGAGGCGAATGCGCCTTACCTTGCCGAAACACCTGCCTTTGATGCGATCATGGCCAAAGGGCCGGCAGCAAAGCTGATCACGCATGGGCCGGATGTGGGCCTGCCGACCGGGCAGATGGGCAACTCGGAAGTGGGGCATACCAACATCGGCGCGGGCCGGGTGGTGGCGATGGACCTCGGCCAGATCGATCTGGCAATCGAGGACGGGTCTTTCTTTGAAAACGAAGCGCTGCAGGCCTTCATCCGGCAGCTGAAGGAAAGCGGCGGTGCGGCGCATCTGATGGGGCTGGTCTCGGACGGCGGCGTGCACGGGCACATCAACCATATCCTGGCAGCGGTGCGGGCGATTACCGGTGCCGGCGTCCCGGTCTGGCTGCATGCAATTACCGATGGCCGCGACGTGGCGCCGAAATCGGCCTTTACCCACTTCCGCAAGCTGGAAGAGAAACTGCCCGAAGGCGCCCGCATCGCCACCGTCACCGGGCGCTACTTTGCCATGGACCGCGACAACCGCTGGGAACGGGTGAGTGAGGCCTATGACGCGATGATCCACGCCAAGGGGCGGGCCGGGTTCTCCGCGCACGGGGCCGTTGACCACGCCTATAACCAGTCCGAAACCGATGAGTTCATTGCAGCCACGGTGCTGGAGGGGTTTGAAGGCGTGAAGGACGGTGACGGTTTCTTTTGCCTGAACTTCCGCGCCGACCGGGCGCGTGAGATTTTGCGTGCCATCGGCGAGCCGGGGTTTTCGGAATTCGACCCGGGCGAGCGCCCCAAGCTGGCCGGGCTGCTGGGCATGGTGGAATACTCTGACGCCCATAATGCATATATGACCACGGCCTATCCCAAGGCGGCGATCGTCAACACGCTGGGCGAATGGGTCGCCAAGCAGGGCAAACGCCAGTTCCGCCTGGCCGAAACTGAAAAGTACCCGCATGTGACCTTCTTCCTGAACGGCGGCAAGGAAGAGCCGGAAGAGGGCGAGGACCGCTTTATGCCGAAGTCGCCGAAGGTGGCGACCTACGACCTGCAGCCGGAGATGAGCGCGCCGGAGGTGACAGAGAAGTTCGTCGAGGCGATCGAGGCGGGTTATGACTTGATCGTTACCAACTACGCCAACCCCGATATGGTCGGCCATACCGGTGACCTGAAAGCGGCGATGCTGGCCTGCGAAGCGGTGGACCGCGGCCTGGCACAGGTGCTTGAGGCGCTGGAGAAAGCGGGCGGCGCGATGATTGTCACCGCCGACCACGGCAATTGCGAGGTGATGGTGGACCCGGAAACAGGCGGCGTCCATACCGCGCATACACTGAATCTGGTGCCGGTGGCGCTGGTGGGCGGGCCGAAGGGCGCTCAGCTCCGTGACGGGCGGCTGGCGGATCTGGCGCCGACCATTCTGGAACTGATGGGGCTGGAGAAGCCCGTGGAGATGACCGGGGAGAGCCTGCTGTCATGATCCTGCGCGCGGGCCTCCTCACGCTGGCGCTGCTGACCGTGCCGCTGCAGGCGGCGGCGGATCCGGCGCAGGCCGCTCGGGAGGCCGCAGCGCAGCTGGAGGCGGCATCCGTTCAATTGCAGGAAGCCGACAGTTCCGGCGACCGGGTGAAGGCGCTGACCGGCACCGTGCAGGCGTTCGAAGCCGGGCTGGCCGCCATGCGCGACGGGTTGCGCCGGGTGGCGCGGCGCGAGGCGCAGCTGAGCGCCCAGCTGGCAGCGCGCCAGGAAGAGATTTCGGGCCTTCTGGGCATCATTCAGACCATTGAAACCGCACCGCCGCCGGTGCTGATGGTGCATCCCTCAGGTCCGCTCGGCGCGGCGCGCTCGGCGATGATGCTGGCCGAAGTCACCCCGGCGCTGCAGGTCAAGGCGCAGTCGCTGAAAACCGATCTGGACGAGGTGCAGTCGTTGCGGCTCTTGCAGCAGAACGCGGCGCAGACCCTGGAGAAGGGGCTGGCGGGTGTGCAGGCCGCCCGGGTGCAGCTGTCCACCGCCATTGCCGACCGCACCACGCTGCCGCGCCGCTTTACTGCTGACCCGGTGCGCACCGCGATCCTGATCGCCTCCACCGAGACGCTGTCAGGTTTTGCCGATGGGCTGGCCGAGATTGCCGGCGGTGATCTGGCCGAGACCGATGCGGATATCAGCGCGCTGCGCGGCTCCCTGCCGCTGCCGGTCGAAGGTCTGGTTCTGCGCGGCTACGGCGAGCGCGATGCTGCCGGCATTGCCCGGCCCGGCCTGCTGATTGCCGCCCGCCCGCGTGCTCTGGTCACGTCCCCCACCGCCGCAACCATCCGCTACCGCGGGCCGCTTTTGAATTTGGGCAACGTGGTGATTCTTGAACCGCAGCCGGAGACGCTGTTTGTGCTTTCCGGTCTGGCCGAGGTCTTTGGCGAGGCGGGGCAGGTGATCCCCGGAGGCACCCCTGTCGGCCTGATGAGCGGAGAAAACCCTGAGCCGGACGCAATTCTGTCACTAAGCGGTGAAGGGGGTGGAACTGACCGGACAGAAACGCTCTATATAGAAGTGAGAATGGACAACAGCCCGGTGGACCCGGAAACATGGTTCCGCACTGGAAAAGGTGGATGAAGGCTTGATGAAAAAATTTGCGATGGCCGCCCTGGGCGGCACGCTGGCAGGGATTGTTGCAACAACCTACGTCGCAGGCCCCTTGCTGGCGCAGGAAGGCGCGCGCGAGGCAAATGTGTATGAGCAGCTGGACCTGTTCGGCGACATCTTCGAGCGCATCCGTGCGCAATATGT
>JBFOLS010000055.1:0-7317 GCA_040830225.1 Leisingera sp. | reverse complement strand
TCGATGTTTTTCAGGCTGTCGGTAAAGCTTTCGCCGCGCCAGGTCCCGGTTGCGGTGCCGGCTTCCAGGTCTACGTCCACTGCGTCGACGCCGCTGCGGTCGTAACGGATGGTGTCAAAGCCGCGGCCGCCGGAAATGGTGTCGTCGCCCTGTCGGGAAATGATGCGGTCGTCTTCCTGGCTGCCGTGGATGCGGTCGTCGTGGTCGCTGCCGCGGAATTCCTTGAGCCTGCCGTCGCCGATAATCACGTCCCGGCCATGCGGCTCGCCGCCGTCAATGACAATGCCCAGCTTGAGGTTGGCGTAGATGCCATCCGCGGCATCCACATAGTCCAGCCGGACGGTGCCTTCGGTTCCCTCGATCCGGATCAGGTCATTGCCTTCCCCCGGGCGGATTTGGATCCAGCCGTCTTCGCCGGGGTCGATGAAGAACTCGTCGTCAAAGGCGGTGCCGGAGATCTGCATCCCGCCTTCCGGTCCGGCCGGCGACAGTTGCAGCGCGTTATTGAGGTCGCGGAATTCGGTAATTCCGGTTTCACCGCCGCCGTTGCTGGTGATGATCAGGCCGAAATCCTCTTCGCCGTCAATGATGGCCGAAAGCCCGGTTGCCGAAGAATGCGCGCCGACCGTCAGGAACCCTTCGCCCTTGGCGAAATTGCTGAGGTCGATCAAATCGTCGCCGAGGCCGGTTTCAACGACATCATACCGCCCCGTGAGCTGGTAGGTATCGTCGCCTGCGCCGCCGGAGAAGAAGTTGTCGCCGCTGCCGCCGCGCAGGATATCATGGCCGCCGTCACCATTCAGCTGGTCGTCCCCGTCGCCGCCGACCAGGGTGTCCTTGCCTCCGGACCCGTTCAGGGTATCGTCCCCGCCAAAACCCTTGATGAGGTCACTCGAATTGGTGCCGTTCAGGATTTCGCTGCCACTTGTACCGTCAATATTCATCGTAATTTGCCCTCGTTGCCGGGATTTTCCGGTCAAAATCTTCAGTTAGGCCCCGATGAATTGGGCATTTCTGAAGTGATTTTAATTGCTTATCCAAAAAATCGGATTGAGCTGAAAACAACTTCTTTGCCAATGTCAGAAAGGCCGTGCCCGGATTAGGGGAAAAATTGCAAAATATTGCAAGAAAATTCCATTTTCGGCGGAAATCGGCGGGGGCAGTTGCTGCAGCCGGCTGCGGCTGCGGCAACTTGCCTCTGGCGGCATCCCGAGCAGAGGAATACGTGGCGCTTTGCCTTCACAAGGCACGGAAGAGAGCCGGAAAACATGATTGTGTGATACGCTTTTTGATCCACGTCAAAGTTCTGGCCACCTGCTTCTGTGACAAGGGCGCACGACAGCCACCAGACGGAGAGAGTCCGTGAGCGATTCCAACCCCGCCCCAAGCCTGTACGCTGCCAGGGAACCGGTCTTCCCGCGGCGTGTGTCCGGTCCGTTCCGGAACCTGAAATGGTACATCATGGCGGTGACGCTGGGGATCTACTACCTGACCCCCTGGATCCGCTGGGACCGGGGGCCGAGCCTGCCGGACCAGGCGGTGCTGCTGGATCTGGCCAACCGGCGGTTCTATTTCTTCTGGATCGAGATCTGGCCGCATGAGTTCTCCTTCGTCGCCGGTCTCTGGATCATGGCGGGGCTGGGGCTGTTTCTGTTCACCTCGGCGCTGGGCCGGGTCTGGTGCGGCTATGCCTGCCCGCAGACGGTCTGGACCGACCTGTTCATTCTGGTGGAGCGCTGGATCGAGGGCGACAGAAACGCCCGCCTGCGCCTGCACCGGCAGAAGAAGCTTGATTTCCGCAAGGCGCGCCTGCGGGTGACCAAGTGGGTTTCCTGGTTTCTGATCGGCCTCGCCACCGGCGGCGCCTGGGTGTTCTATTTCGCCGATGCGCCGACGCTGGCCTATGACCTGGTGACGCTGAACGCGCACCCGATCGCTTATTCCACCATGCTGGTGCTGACCGGCACGACATTCCTGTTCGGCGGCTTTGCGCGCGAGCAGATCTGCATCTACGCCTGTCCCTGGCCGCGTATTCAGGCGGCGATGATGGACGAGGACACGCTGACCGTCGGTTACCGCGATTGGCGCGGTGAACCGCGCGGCAAGCTGAAGAAGGGCCAGGTGGCCGACGGTCAGGGCGACTGCATCGACTGCATGGCCTGCGTCAACGTCTGCCCGATGGGGATCGACATCCGCGACGGCCAGCAGATGGAATGCATCACCTGCGCGCTGTGCATCGATGCTTGCGATGACGTGATGGCTAAGATCGGCAAGCCGCGCGGACTGATCGACTATATGGCGCTGTCGGATGAAATAGAGGAGCGCGAGGGCAAGCCGCCCAAGAACATCTGGAAGCACATCCTGCGGCCGCGCACCATTATGTACACCAGCCTGTGGTCGCTGGTCGGGCTTGGACTCTTGTTCGCTCTGTTCATCCGCTCGGATATTGAGCTCACCGTGGCGCCCGAGCGCAATCCGACCTATGTGACGCTGTCCGACGGCTCGATCCGCAACACCTATGACGTGCGCCTGCGCAACAAGCACGGCGAGGACCGCGTGTTCAAACTGTCGATCAAGGGCGACCCGGCGATGCGCCTGCAGCTGGAAGGCACGGTCTATCACGCGGTTAATGTGCCCGCTGATACGGCGCTGCTGCAGCGGGTCTACATCGTGTCCTCCAAAGGCTCGGCACCGTCGCAGACCGACAGCACCCCGGTTCGCATCTGGGTCGAGGATCTGATAAACGGGGAACGGGCCTACAAGGACACCAGCTTTAACGGCAAGGGAAACTGAACCATGGCCAAGCGCGAACGTGAATTCACCGGCAAGCACATGCTGATGGTCTTTGGCGGGGCTTTTGCCATCATTATCAGCGTGAACATCGCGCTGGCGGTGAATGCGGTGAAGACTTTTCCGGGGCTGGAGGTGAAGAACTCCTATATCGCCAGCCAGGAGTTTGATGTGCGCCGCTCGGCGCAGGAGGCGCTGGGCTGGTCGGTCTATGCCTCTTCGGCGGGCGATCAGATCAAGCTGGAGATCACCGATGCCGACGGCAAGCCGGTGGAGGTCGCCAAGCTGAGCGCAACCCTGGGCCGTGCCACACATGTGCAGGACGACCAGAAGCCGGAATTCACCTTTGACGGCCAGGCCTATGTGGCACCGGCAGAGCTGGGGCCGGGCAACTGGAACATCCGCATGGTGGCGCGGGCCAAGAACGGCACCGAGTTCACCCAGCGCGTGATCCTGCATGTGAGAGGGTGACTGCGATGACTGCCCAGCTGCGCCCGTCTCTGGCCGCCTGTCCGGCTTGCGTTGCCGGCCCTGAGGGCGGCATCGAACAGGTGCCAACCGAGGCGCGGCTGGCGCTGTCCCTGCCGGGTATCCACTGCCAGGCCTGCATCTCGACAGTGGAGCGGGAGTTGAATGCGCATCCCGGCATCCATTCGGCGCGGGTGAACCTGACGCTGAAACGGGCGCTGATCGAAGCGGATCCGGAGGTGCGCGCCGCCGATCTGATCCCGGTGCTGGAGAAGGCGGGCCATGAGGCGCATGAGCTGGATCTTGCAGCCCTGGCTGCCACCCAGAACGACAAGGCGGGCCGCGATTTGCTGATGCGGCTGGCGGTGGCGGGCTTTGCCTCGATGAATGTGATGCTGCTGTCGGTCTCGGTTTGGTCCGGGGCGTCGGACGCCACGCGGGACATGTTCCACTGGATCTCAGCCGCGATCACCTTCCCGGCGATCATCTTTGCCGCGCAGCCGTTCTTTGCCAATGCCTGGACAGCCTTGCGGGTCGGGCGCCTGAACATGGATGTGCCGATTGTGCTGGCCCTGGTGCTGGCGCTGGTGACCTCGCTGTGGGAGACCTCGCTGTCGGGCGAACACGCCTATTTCGACGCAGCGCTGACTCTCACCTTCTTCCTGCTGGCAGGCCGGTATCTGGACTACCGCACCCGCGCGGTGGCGCGCTCCGCGGCTGAGGAGCTGGCCGCGCTGGAGGTGCCGCGGGCGATCCGGCTGCTGGATGGCGATGAGTACGAAGTACCGGTGGCGGATCTGGCCATCGGCGATCTGATTCTGGTGCGTCCCGGCGGGCGGATGCCGGTGGACGGCGAGATCGTGGAAGGCCAATCTGAACTGGACCGCTCGCTGCTGACCGGGGAAACGCTGCCGGTTTTTGCGGAACCGGGCCTGGCGGTCTCGGCCGGCGAAGTGAACCTGACCGGCCCGCTGACCATCCGCGCGACGGCCGTGGGCGAAGATACCTCGCTGCACCGGATGGCCGATCTGGTGGCAATCGCCGAGTCGGGCCGTTCACGCTACACCTCGCTCGCTGACAGTGCCGCCAAGCTATATGCGCCCGGCGTGCATATCCTCTCGGCCTTGGCTTTTGCGGGCTGGTATCTCTACACCTTCGACATCCGCATGGCGCTGAATATCGCCGCCGCGGTGCTGATCATCACCTGCCCCTGTGCTTTGGGCCTTGCAGTGCCTGCAGTGACCACCGCGGCCTCGGGCCGGCTGTTCAAAAAGGGCATGCTGATCAAACACGCCACTGCATTGGAGCGGCTGGCGGAAGTGGACACAGTTGTCTTCGACAAGACGGGCACGCTGACGGCCGGCACGCCGGAAGTCACCAACCTCGGCGATCACGCCCAGGCCGAGCTTGAGGTAGCTTTGGCGCTGGCCGAAGGGTCATCGCACCCGCTGTCCGTGGCATTGACCCGGGCCGCACGGGAGGCCGGGGTAGAACCTGCCAGCGTACAGGATATCACCGAGGTTCCGGGCTATGGCGCCGAGGGCATCTTCCGCGGCAGCCGTGTGCGGCTGGGCCGTGCGGCCTGGGTTGGCGCCAAGCAAGGCAGCCAGACGGCGGCCTGGCTGGACAGCGGGGCAGGGGAGGCGAAAGCGTTCCTGTTCACTGATGCGCTGCGCCCCGGTGCCGCCGAGGCCGTGAAGGCGTTGAAAGAGACCGGCAAGGATGTGCTGCTGATTTCCGGCGATACCACCGGAGCGGTCGAGGATCTGGCCGGGCGGCTGGGTATTGCCAAATGGGTGGCAGAAGCGCTGCCCGCGGATAAGTCCGCCAGAGTGCAGATGCTGGCCGATGAAGGCAAGAAGGTGCTGATGGTTGGCGACGGCCTCAATGACACCGCGGCGCTGGCGGCGGCGCATGTGTCGATCTCGCCCGCTTCGGCGCTGGATGCGGCGCGGGTGGCCTCGGACATCGTGCTGCTGGGGCAGGATCTAAGCCCAATCGCCGAGGCCTGCGGGGTGGCGCAGAAGGCAACCCGCCGGATCCGCGAAAACTTCCGTATTGCCACGCTTTACAATGTGATTGCGGTGCCGCTGGCGATCGCCGGACTGGCCACGCCCTTGATTGCGGCGCTGGCGATGTCTACTTCTTCGATAACCGTTTCCCTCAACGCGCTGCGGCTGCGGTGATCCCTTGCCCGCTGTACTGGTACTGATCTCATGAGTGTTCTCACCTACCTGATCCCGATTTCGCTGATCCTCGGCTCTGTAGGGCTGATTGCCTTCATCTACACGGTGCGCAGCAATCAGTATGACGACCCCGAGGGCGATGCCCGCCGCATCCTGAGCGACGAGTGGGACGACAAGCCCAAGCCCTGAGCGTTTTCGTGAAGGCGAAGCCCGCCCACCCCGCAGGTTCCTAGGCTGACACCCAGCGGGAGCGGTCGGCTGATCCCGGATGCCCGGTCAAGAAAAAAGGCGCCTCTGGAGAGGCGCCTTTTGTGTTTCTATTCAGGTCCGGCGGCTCAGGAGGGGCCGATCGGCTTGCAGGTTGCGTTGCGGGCAGTCAGGCGGCGGCAGGCCAGCTCTGCCTGTTCCTGGGTCATGCCGAGGAAGTTGGCCTCAAAGCCGATCCGCGTCTTGGTAACTTTGCGCAGGGTGCCATCCAGGGTCTCCAGTTCCGACAGAGCGGTGCGCAGCAGGACTTTCTCAGCCTGGTAGCGGCTGGTGTAGAGGCCTACATTGACCCCCCAGTAACGTCCGCCGGAGGTTGAGAGGCGGGTGACGACAACCGGTTCCGGCTTGGGAGAGGCTGCCGCCAGTGTCAGGCTGGCCGGGCGCGCAACCGGGCGCAGGCCGGTGTAGGGCATCTTCTGGACAGCGGCAACTGCCAGCGCGGCTGCGGGTGCGTCCGGCGCCGGTTCAGCTTCCGCTTCGGCCAAGGCCACGGCAATGCCTTCCCGCAGAGCACTGCCTTGCAGGGCGCCTTCGGCACTCACGGCTTGGACGTTTTCAATCGGTTCATCCGAGGCTGCCGCTTCATCGGCTGCCGCTGGTGCTTCCGGCGTCTGCCGGGCTTCCTCAAGCGCTGCCAGCAGCACCGGGGAGGCGCCGGCGCCTGGACGCGCCTTGGGGCGGAGGCTGGTGCTGACCTGGCCGCTTACCCGGATGGTCTTGCCGGCTGCTTCCTGGCTGCTGTCCTCGCCGGCGTCAGCCACAACCACACCTGCACCCTGGTAAGCAGGGCGGTGCGGGCGGCGCAGCTTGGCGCGCGAGGGCGCGCGGCGGAAGCCGAGGTCCAGAAGCTCCGCCACCTTGGCATTGCGCGAGGTGGAGGACTTGCCGCCGAAGACGGTGGCGATGATCCGTTCGTTGCCGCGCTTGGCCGAGGCCACGAGGTTGAAGCCGGCAGCACGTGTATAGCCGGTCTTGATGCCATCGGCGCCGCGGTAATTGGCCAGCAGGCGGCGGTTGGTATTGGGAACTTCGCGGATGCCTGCATGGGTCGAGCGGCGCGAGAACAGGTTGTAGTACTCGGGGTAGTCATAAAGCAGATGCCGCCCCAGGGTGGTCATGTCGCGCGCCGTCGACAGATGCCCGCTGGCGGTCAGGCCATGAGCGTTTTTGAACGTTGTGCGGCTCATCCCCAGCGCCTTGGCGGTGCGGTTCATGCGGCGGGCAAAGGCCGCTTCGGAGCCTGACAGGGTCTCGCCGATGGCGGTCGCCGCGTCATTGGCGGATTTCACGGCTGCGGCGCGGATCAGGTAACGGAAGGCAATCCGCTGGCCGGACTTCAGCCCAAGTTTCGAGGGCGGTTCAGCCGCGGCGTTGCGGGAGATTTTCACCTTGGTGTCCAGCGTGATCTCGCCGTTCCGAACGGCCTCAAACGCGATGTAGAGCGTCATCATCTTGGTCAGGGAGGCCGGGTGCAGCCGGGTATCGGCATTGCGCGAATGCAGCACTTCGCCATTGCGCGAGTCGATCACCATCGCCGCGTAGGGCGCTGCCATCGCCTTTTGAGGCGCCAGCCCCAGAACCAGAATTGCAAGGAAGAAACCCGCCG
>JBFOLS010000054.1:0-3239 GCA_040830225.1 Leisingera sp. | reverse complement strand
TCGCGCGGGAAGGCGGGTTTGTGAACGACCCGGATGACCCCGGTGGCGCGACGAAATACGGGGTAACCATTGGCACTTTGCGCCGGCTGGGGCTGGACCTGACCGGTGACGGAGCCATAGGAGTTGCAGATGTGCGCGCACTGAGCCGGTCGCAGGCGGAGGGTATTTTCATTCGCCATTATTTTGAAGCGCCAAGGGTTTCCAGTCTTCCCGGCTGTCTGCAGGCCACGGTGTTCGACATGTATGTCAACGCGGGCAGCAATGCGGTCCGCATCTTGCAGCGGCTGCTGTGCGAAATGGGTTTTGCCGTAACAGTGGATGGCGCCATCGGCCCGCAAACAGCGTGTGCTGCCGGGCAGGCAGCGCAAATTGGCGAACACGAATTGCGTGACGCCTACGGGGTCGCGCGCCGCAACTACTATTTCCGTTTGGCTGACCGGCGGCCGGCCAGCCGCAAATATGCCCGCACCCTTGCTGGCGGCAAAGGCGGGTGGATCAGGAGAGCTGAGGAGTTCATCTCACCGCAATTTCACCTGAGCCAAGCGAAATTTCAGGAAAGGACCTCGGCATGGGGCTGATCAGGGATTTGGCGGCTTTGATTTTCGGCAGCCGGCGCAACGTTCTGCGCGAGACGGTTGAAGTGTTTCGCGAAACGCAGAAGCCGGCGCAGTCCGGGCGCAAGAGGTACAGATTGCTGCGCTGACACAGTTGGGGGCCGAGTTTCAGAAGCCGGTTAAAAGCGGGTTCGACTGTTTGATGGACGGCGTTAACCGTCTGCCGCGGCCGATGCTTGCACTCGGCACTTTGGGGCTGATGGCGGCGGCGCTGGCTGACCCTGTCTGGTTTGCCGCCCGGATGCAGGGGCTGGCCCTGGTGCCCGAACCGCTGTGGTGGCTCTTGGGGGTGATCGTCTCGTTTTACTTCGGGGCACGGCATCAGGTGAAGGCACAGGAGTTCCAGCAGGGGCTGGCTTCCAGCATCGCGCTGGTGCCGCAGGCGGTGGAGAATATCTCGGCTCTGAACCGGCTGCGTGCAGACGCGCCCGGGGCGGCTGCCGCCGGCACGGATGCAGCGGCCCGGCTTGAGACCGTGGCTTCCGAAAGCAATCCCGCGCTTGACGCTTGGAAAGCCCGCCGGAACTGATCACATTTTGCCTTCTGCGGCGGCTTGGCGCGGGGATTGCCATTGGCGCTCACTGCGGACAGGCGTATATGGGGCGTATGATTACAGAGCTCGGCCATTTCGCCCTTATCCTCGCCTTCATGATTGCCATCGTGCAGGCCGTTGTCCCCTTGATCGGCGCGCAGAAACGCTGGCCCGGCTGGATGGCCGTGGCAGAGCCCGCAGCCCAGGCACAGTTCCTGTTCACGGCGTTTTCTTTCGGTGCACTGATGTGGGCCTTCATCACTTCGGACTTTTCGCTGAAGCTGGTGACGCTGAACAGCCATTCGGCCAAGCCGATGCTTTACAAGATCTCCGGCACCTGGGGGAACCACGAAGGCTCGATGCTGCTGTGGGTGCTGATCGTCAGCCTGTTCGGAGCGCTGGCTTCGGTGTTTGGCGGCGGGCTGCCGCCAACTTTGAAGGCCCGGGTTCTGGCCGTGCAGGCTGCCATTGGCGTTGCGTTTTTTGCTTTCATCCTGTTCACATCCAACCCGTTCTTGCGCCTGACGGTGCCGCCGTTTGACGGGCAGGATCTCAATCCGCTGCTGCAAGACCCCGGCCTCGCCTTCCATCCGCCGTTCCTCTACCTCGGCTATGTGGGGCTTTCGATGGCCTTTTCCTTTGCCGTTGCCGCGTTGATCGAGGGACGCGTCGATGCCGCCTGGGGGCGCTGGGTTCGGCCTTGGACACTGGCGGCCTGGATCTTCCTTACCATCGGCATCGCGCTGGGGTCCTGGTGGGCCTATTACGAGCTGGGCTGGGGCGGTTTCTGGTTCTGGGACCCGGTTGAGAACGCCTCCTTCATGCCTTGGCTGCTGGCGGCCGCGCTGCTGCATTCGGCAATCGTTGTTGAGAAGCGTGAAGCGCTGAAAAGCTGGACCATTCTGCTGGCGATCCTGGCTTTCGGGTTTTCGCTGGTCGGCACTTTCATCGTCCGCTCCGGCATCATTACCAGCGTGCATGCCTTCGCAAATGACCCCGAGCGCGGCGTGTTCATCCTGTTCATTCTGGCCTTCTTCACCGGCGGCGCCTTGACGCTGTTCGCGGCACGGGCGCAGGCAATGGAGGCCAAAGGCGTGTTCGGCATGATCAGCCGGGAAAGCGCGCTGGTGGCGAATAACATTCTGCTGGCGGTCAGCTGCTTTGTGGTGTTCTTCGGGACGGTTTGGCCAATCGTGGCCGAGATGGTCTTTGCCCGGAAACTCAGCGTCGGGCCGCCGTTCTTCAACTCGGCTTTCACCCCCTTCATGGTGGTGCTCGGGCTGCTGCTGCCCATCGGCGCCATGCTTCCATGGAAACGCGGGAGGATCGGGCGCACAGCCTGGCAGCTGCGCTATGTGTTCCTGCTTGCTGTGTCGCTTGGCGTGCTGGCGTGGTCAATGCAGACCGGGCGGACGGCGCTGGGGCCTGTGGGATTGTTCCTGGGATCCTGGGTGGTTTTTGGTGCGCTGGCCGATCTGTGGCTCCGCAGTGGAAAGTCCGGCCGCATGAAGCGGCTGCTGCGTCTTCCGCGGGCGGACTGGGGCAAGGCGACGGCCCATGCCGGGCTTGGCATTACCATTTTTGCCGTTGCTGGCCTCACGGCCTGGGAAAAGGAGGACATCCGGGTTGCGCAATTGGGTGAGCCGTTCCAGGTCGGTGCCTTTACTCTGGTGCTGCAGGACGTGAACCGCGAGCAGGGCCCTAACTATTTTACCACCAAGGGCCGGGTCGAAGTGACACGCAATGGCCGCCCCGAGGCAGTCATGTACCCGGAAAAACGCGACTACCCTGTATCGCGGATGCCGACCACCGAGGCCGCGATCGACTACCGTGTGACCCGTGACCTTTATGTGGTGCTGGGCGATCAGCAGGCTGACGGCGGCTGGACCATGCGCACCTATATCAAACCCTTTGCCAATTGGATTTGGGGCGGTTCGATCCTGATGGCGCTCGGCGGGCTGCTGAGCCTCAGCGACCGGCGCTTCCGCGTGGCTGCGGGTGCGCGCAAGACACCTTCGGCAGGAGTGCCTGCAGAATGAAACCGATACGTCTGCTAACCCTGGTCCTGGCCGGTCTGATGGGTGCGGCCCTTT
>JBFOLS010000053.1:0-17156 GCA_040830225.1 Leisingera sp. | reverse complement strand
TCAATACCAACTCAGATGTGATTTTCGGGAAGCTTTAGAGGCCTCCCGAGAGGCGATTCAAACCTTGTACGTCGCAGCCTTGCTGCCGCGCTCACGGTATGGCGTGGTGTCGTAGTGGGCCCGGTAGCATTTGGAGAAATGCGACGGCGAAGCAAAGCCGCAGGCCAGCGCCACGTTGATCACGCTCATGTCGGTCTGCATCAAGAGGTTGCGGGCCTTTTGCAGCCGCAGTTCCATGTAGTACCGCTTGGGCGAACGGTTGAGGTAGCGGCGGAAGAGACGCTCCAGCTGCCGGGTCGACATGCCGACATCCTGGGCCAAGACCGAAGGGCTGATTGGCTCCTCGATATTGGCCTCCATCATCTGGATCACCATTGAAAGCTTGGGGTGGCGAACCCCGATGCGTGTCGGGATAGACAGCCGTTGGGTGTCCTGATCCGTCCGGATCGAGGAATAGATCAGCTGATCCGCCACTGCATTGGCCAGATCTTCGCCATGATCGTTGGCAATCAGCTTGAGCATCAGGTCAATGGAGGATGTTCCGCCAGCGGTGGAAACCCGGTTGCCGTCGATGACAAAGACAGACTTGGTCAAGTCGACCTCGTCAAATTCCTCGGCGAAGCTGTCGGCATTTTCCCAGTGGATGGTCGCGCGCTTGCCATCCAGAAGCCCCGCCTTGGCCAATGCATAAGATGCGGTGCAAAGGCCGCCCATGGTCAGGCCTTTGCGGGCCTCCCGGCGAAGCCAGGCCAGCAGCTTCTTTGTGGTGCCCTCCTGAACATCAATGCCCGAGCACACCATCACCACGTCGTCGCGGTGCAGTTCAATCAGGTCGTCGTCCAGCTGAAAAGTGGTGCCTGCCGAGCAGGTCATAGTCTCGCCGCCTTCGCCGATCAGTGTCCACGAGTAGGTGTCGTTACCCTTCATCCGGTTCGCAATCCGCAGGCATTCGACAGCCGACGCATAAGACAGCATCGTGAATTTATCGAGAAGCACAAAGACGAACCTCTTGGGCTGGCCGGCTTCAATTCCAGAATCAGCAGGCTTGCGTGGCGTCTGCATGGCGGGCGTCCTTCAAGAAACAAGTCGGGCCGCGGGAGTGATCACCGCGGCAGGTCGGGAAACCGTGCTCACAGCTTGGGGTCCGGGTCAAGTGGGCTCAATTCTAAACTGGCCTCTCCGGTGCGGATTTTGTATAGAGCACCCGTTATACCTTAAAGACCTCTTAAGCGGAGATAAAGTCATGAGCGAATGGCAAAAATCGGACTGGCGCAGCAAGCCGCGGGTTCAGATGCCGGACTATACGGATGCGGCAGCCCTGAACGCTGTCGAGGCTCAGCTGTCCAACTATCCGCCGCTGGTCTTTGCAGGCGAGGCGCGGCGGTTGAAACAGCACCTGGGGGCTGCAGGCCGCGGTGAGGCGTTCCTGCTGCAGGGCGGCGATTGCGCCGAAAGCTTTGATCAGTTCAGCGCTGATGGCATCCGCGACACTTTCAAGGTGATGCTGCAGATGGCGATGGTGCTGACCTATGGCGCCAAAGTGCGGGTGGTGAAAGTGGGCCGAATGGCTGGTCAGTTCGCCAAACCTCGCAGTGCACCGACTGAGACATTGGATGGCGTCGAGCTGCCCAGCTACCGCGGCGATATCATCAACGAACTCGCCTTCACCGCCGAAGCCCGGATCCCGAACCCGCAGAAAATGCTGCAGGCCTATACTCAGGCTGCAGCAACGGTGAACCTTCTGCGCGCGTTTTCGACCGGCGGTTTTGCCGATATGAGCCGGGTGCATTCCTGGACCTTGGGCTTTACCGACGAACAGGAAGTTCAGAAGTACAGCGAGATCGCCAGCCGTATTCAGGACAGCATCGACTTCATGGCGGCTGCGGGCATCACCGCGGATACCACTCATGAATTCTCGACCGTGGACTTCTATACCAGCCACGAAGGCCTGCTGCTGGAATATGAAGAGGCGCTGACCCGTCTTGATTCCACTTCCGGAAAATGGCTGGCAGGCTCCGGCCATATGCTCTGGATCGGCGACCGTACCCGCCAGCCGGACGGCGCGCATGTGGAATTCTGCCGCGGCGTGCTGAACCCGATCGGCCTGAAATGCGGCCCGACCACCACGGCCGAGGATCTGAAAGTCCTGATGTCGCGGCTGAACCCGGAAAACGAAGAGGGCAAGCTGACCCTGATCGCCCGCTTTGGTGCCGGGAAAGCTGGCGAGCATCTGCCGCGGCTGGTCAAGGCGGTGAAAGAGGAAGGCGCGAATGTCACTTGGGTCTGCGATCCAATGCACGGAAACACCATCAAATCCTCCACTGGCTACAAGACCCGGCCGTTTGACAGCGTTTTGCGCGAGGTGCGGGACTTCTTCGGTGTTCACAAGGCCGAAGGCACCATCCCCGGCGGCGTCCATTTCGAGATGACCGGCCAGGATGTGACCGAATGCACCGGAGGCGTGCGCGCAGTGACCGAAGAGGACCTCTCCGACCGCTACCACACTGCCTGCGATCCGCGGCTCAATGCCAGCCAGTCATTGGAACTGGCCTTCTTGGTGGCCGAGGAACTGTCCGCGTTGCGCACCGATCAAGCAAGCCGCCAGGCAGGCTGAGAACGATAGGAGCCGCGGCAACGCGGCTCTTAATCGTAGATCAAAACAAAGGAACGCCCCGGGGTTCTCCCTCGGGGCGCAATGTATTCAAGTGCTATGACCTTGAGCTTGAATGAGGAAATCTTTGCGGCAGGCCGCCTGCCGAGGGCAGTCAGTCCCGGCTGATGACCAGACGCAGATGCGGCGCCCCTTTGGCTTTGTCCGAAGCCGGTTTGTCTGACTTCGCCTTTTCGGCAGGCTTGCCCGCCCGGGTGCGTTCCAGCAAGGCTTTGGCCTCATCAAGGATTGAGCGCTCGTTCTTGAACCGAGCCTGGGTTTCAGCAAAGCCCGGATTGGGCTGGTTCACGTCGCTGCCCTCGTCCTTGGCGGCGCGCGGTTTGGCTTTGAACTCGGGAGCGCCTGCAGCTTTGGCAACCGCGCGCATTTCGATCGAAGAGATCGAGAAGCGCTGGGAAGTGCCCGCGGCCCCGTCCTCATCGGTAACAAGAACCCCCAGAACCCGGCTAATATCGCCTAGATCGCTGCGCAGAGGTAGCAGCAGCATGCGGGCTTCACGCGGTGTGCGCAGGCGCGGTCCTTCGATTTGAAGTTCCAGCTCAACGATAGCCGGAGTGTCGAACATATGCTCCATTGCCGAGCTTAGCTGCTTGCGCGCATCAGCTGTAAAGAAGGCAGTAATCGGCATGCCGCGCACTTCCATGCCGGCCATCTCGTTCAGTACCGATCCCGCGAGGCGGAAGCGGGCGATGCCAGGAGCAATCCGTTCAAGGATGAAAGTATTGCTCAGGATGTTTTCCAAACCGCGCGGGTCAATCTGCGAGCGGCTCGGAACATCGTCGCCCCGGCGCAGCGCGGTCCAGTAGGCCTCTGCCTGGCGCAGCGGCGAAAGCGAACCGCCTTTGCGGAAACGATCCATGAAAACTACATTTTCGCGTCCTGAGGACATGTCGGTACCACTGCGGCTGCCAAAAATCATCTCTGTTCCCCTACCTACAACTCCGGCCGCAAAGGTCTTTTCCGCCAGCTTGCCGCTGCCTTTAAGACTTAGGGCCGGCTTGGTTACCCTGGAGTTAAGATGACACAATCTAATTCAAATTTGGACTACTTCTTTAAGCAATGGTTAACGCGGCAGGTTAGCCCTATTTATGCGCTTGCGCTTGCGCCGTATCCTTTCCAAACAGTAGAGCAGATCAATCACCGGCAATAAGAGGGCATCTCCTATGACCATTCGCAGCATGACCGCCTTTGCTTCAGCGCAAGGTAACAAGGGCCAGCACAGCTGGAGCTGGGAGATCCGCTCGGTCAATGCCAAGGGGCTGGACCTGCGGCTGCGGGTGCCCGATTGGCTGGAGGGCCTTGAAAACCATATCCGTTCCGTTCTGGGCAAGGCGCTCGCCCGGGGTAATGTTTCGCTGACATTGCGGGTTTCGCGCACCGAAGACAGCGCAGGTCTGGTTCAAGTCAACGCTGCCGTTCTTCAATCCGTCGTAAAGGCTCTGGGAGAAGCGCAGTGGGTTGCGAGCCAGAACCGGGTTGAGGTTCGGCCGGCCTCCGCAGCGGAATTGCTTTCCTTCAAGGGGGTGCTGGAGCAATCCGCCGGCGATGATGATCCGGCGCCTCTGGTTAAGGAATTGAGTAAGGAACTGGAAACGCTTGTGTCGGAATTCGTGCAGATGCGCGAGGCCGAAGGCTCGGCGCTTGCCCAAATTCTTAACGGGCAGCTGGAGCAGGTGGCCGGGCTGACCGCCCAAGCCGGAGAGCTGGCCGAAGAGCGCAGGGCAAAAATGGTGGAAACGCTAAAGATGAACCTAGCCCGTGTCATGGACAATGCCGACGGCGCCGACCCGGATCGTGTGGCGCAGGAATTGGCTTTGATAGCCGTGAAGGCTGACGTCACTGAAGAGCTTGACCGTCTTGGTGCACATGTCGCCGCTGCCCGCGACCTGCTGGGCAAGGGCGGCGCAGTGGGGCGTAAGCTCGATTTTCTCACCCAAGAATTTAATAGGGAAGCCAACACCCTTTGCTCAAAAGCTCAGCACAGTGGCTTGACGGCGGTAGGGCTTGAGCTGAAAACCGTGATCGACCAGATGCGCGAGCAGGTTCAGAACATAGAATAAGAAAAGGAGTGCCCAGATGGCGGACCGCCGCGGCCTTTTGATCATCCTCTCGTCGCCTTCGGGTGCCGGTAAATCCACATTGGCGCGCCGCCTGATGGCCTGGGATCCGGGCCTTGCGTTCTCCGTCTCCGCCACCACCCGCGCCCCTCGCCCGGGCGAGGAACACGGCCGCGAGTACTACTTCATGTCTGAAGATGAGTTTAAACAGAAGGTGGCCGAGGGCGGTATGCTGGAACACGCTCACGTGTTCGGCAACTTCTACGGCTCGCCCGCGGGCCCGGTGAAGGACACCATCGAAGCCGGTCAGGACGTGCTGTTTGACGTTGACTGGCAGGGTGAAATCCAGATCCGCAATTCGGACCTGGGCAAGCACGCCCTCTCAATCTTTATCCTCCCGCCCTCGATCAAAGAACTTCGCCGCCGCCTAGAAGGCCGCGCGCAGGACAGTGATGAAGTGATATCCAAGCGGATGATGAAAAGCTGGGACGAGATCAGCCATTGGGGCTATTATGACTATGTTCTGGTCAACGATGATCTGGACGAGACCGAGGAACGGCTGAAAACCATTGTCGAAGCCGAGCGCATGCGCCGCATTCAGCAGCCCAAGCTGCAGGACCACGTCCGCGCCCTGCAAACCCAATTCGAGGAACAGTCATGACTCTTTTCGCGCTTGGCGAGCATCATCCGCAGATTCACGGAGATACCTGGGTCGCTCCGGATGCAAATCTGATTGGAAAAGTGGTGATGGAGGCAGGCTCCTCGGTTTGGTTCGGTGTGACCATCCGCGCCGACCACGAGGAAATCCGCATTTGCGAAGGCACCAACGTGCAGGAAAACGTGATTATGCACATTGACGCTGGCTACCCGCTGACCATCGGCAGGAACTGCACCATCGGCCACAAGGCGATGCTGCACGGTTGCGTGATTGGTGAAAACTCCCTGATTGGCATGGGTGCGACCATCCTGAATGGCGCGAAGATCGGCAAAAACTGCCTGATCGGGGCAGGGGCCTTGATCACCGAGAACAAGGAAATCCCCGACAATTCGCTGGTGATGGGCAGCCCCGGCAAGGTCGTGCGGGAAGTGGATGACGCCCTGGCGCAGAAGCTCACTGCAAGTGCACTTTTGTATCAGGACAACATGCGCCGCTTCCGGGCCGATCTGAAGCCGCTCTAAGGCGGCGAGATTTTCACGCTGTTTGGACGGTCCTTGCCGCATACTGTTTACATGGCTGGGCTATGCAGGCCGGACGATGGAAAGCGGGGATCCGATGACAACTCAGCAGATTGAAGGGTTTCTGGCAGCCATTCCGCTGCCAGCGGTGCTGGTGGATCAGACCGAACGGATCATCGCGGCCAATTCAGATGGGACGGCTCTGCTAGGGCAGGGCATCAAAGGCCGTCACTTTGCGACCATCCTGCGTCAGCCGAGCGTTGCCACGGCAATAGAAGCCTGCCTGCGGGACAAGGCGCCCAAGACCGCCAAGCACCTTTCCAACGATGGCGGCCAGGACACCGCCTTTGCCGTCACGCTGCGGTACGTTCCAGGGATAGGCGCAGTCGGCGGCGGCGCAGTTCTGGCCTGCTTTGACGATATTACCGAGCGTCAGCAGGCGAGCCAAATGCGCCGCGACTTTGTTGCCAACGTCAGTCACGAGCTTCGAACCCCGCTGACTGCTTTGATCGGTTTTATCGAGACACTGCGCGGACCTGCCAAAGAGGACGCACAGGCCCGCGATCGCTTTCTTGGCATCATGGAGGGGGAAGCCAGCCGTATGAACCGCCTGGTCGGCGATCTTCTGTCGTTGAACCGGGTAGAGAGCGAAGAGCGGGTGCGCCCCAAGGAACAGGTGGATCTGACCGGCCTTTTGTCCTCAACTCTGAAAACTCTGGCACCGGTTGCTGAAACACGCAGAGTGGAAATGACGCTGGAAGCGCCTGAAGAAGCTGTAACCGTTACCGGCGATCCGGATCAACTGCAGCAGGTCTTCACCAACCTGGTGGAGAACGCGGTCAAATACGGCGGCGACAAGGTGCAGGTGGTTCTGGCTTTCTCTGATCGCGACCTGTCGGTACGGGCACCTGCCGCGCGCGTTCAAGTGATCGACAACGGCCCGGGAATCGATCCCGTGCACCTGCCGCGTCTTACTGAACGTTTCTACCGCGCCGACAGCCACCGCTCGCGCGAAATGGGCGGAACAGGTCTGGGGCTCGCTATCGTGAAGCACATTATTAACCGTCATCGCGGGCGGTTGCGTGTCGAAAGCGAACTGGGGCAGGGCTCTGTTTTTACGGTAATTCTGCCTGAGTAGTCAGCGCTGATCCTAGCCAAATCCCAAGCTGCCGCCGGATTTTTCCGCGGCGGTTATCTGCTTTGCGGCACATTTTTTGAGCCCAAAACCCGGTTTGTCATGAAGCTGTTACACAGCTGTCACAAAAGCCTCATCACCAGCTTCTAGGTCATGCCCCACAAGATCATCGTGGGGGTGATCGAACACTGAAACTCATGGAGACTTAGATGTCCTTTGTGAAACTCACCGCTTCCTCCCTGGCAATTGCTGCCGTTTCCGCAACTGCTGCCGCTGCGCGCGACCAGGTGCAGGTTGCTGGCTCGTCCACCGTTCTGCCCTATGCCTCGATCGTTGCGGAAGCCTTCGGCGAGAACTTCGACTTCCCGACCCCGGTAGTGGAATCCGGCGGCTCCTCGGCTGGCCTGAAGCGGTTCTGCGAAGGCGTCGGCGAGAACACCATCGACGTGGCGAACGCCTCGCGCAAGATCAAGGACAAAGAACTCAAGGCCTGCGCCGATAACGGCGTGACCGACATCATCGAAGTCCGCATCGGCTATGACGGCATCGTCTTTGCCTCCGACATCAACGCCAACGGCTTTGAGTACACCCCGACCGACTGGTTCCTGGCGCTGTCCGACAAGGTCCTGGTCGACGGCCAGCTGGTCGACAACCCGAACCAGACCTGGGCCGATGTGAACTCCAACTTCCCGGCGGTAGACATCCAGGCCTTTGTTCCGGGCACCAAGCACGGCACCCGCGAAGTCTTTGAAGACAAAGTGATCTTGGCCGGCTGTGAAGCCACTGGCGCGTTCGAGTACCTGCTGGCAAACGCCGAAGGCGACACCGACAAGGCCAAGCACAAAGCGGCTGAGAAGGCCTGTATTGCCCTGCGCACCGACGGCAAGTCGGTCGACATCGACGGCGACTACACCGAGACCCTGGCCCGCATCGAAAGCAACAAGGACGGCATCGGCGTCTTCGGCCTGGCCTTCTACGAGAACAACACCGACAAGCTGCAGGTCGCAACCATGTCCGGCATTGTTCCCTCCACCGAAAGCATCGCAACCGGCGAATACCCGGTGTCGCGCCCGCTGTTCTTCTACGTGAAGAAAGCCCACATCGGCGTGATCCCCGGCCTGAAAGAATACGCCGAGTTCTTCATTGCTGATGAAGTTGCCGGTGAAGACGGCCCGCTGGCCGAATACGGCCTGGTGTCCGATCCGGAGCTGGAAGGCACCCAGGAAGCCGTTGCCAACGAAGCTGTCATGGGTGGCAATTCCTAACCCCGCCGCAATAAAGTGAATTGCGCTGGGGCGGAGTTGTCTGCCCCGGCGTTGTGTTTGCCGGTACCCGACACTGTTCCCCTTTCCGTCACCGCCTATCGGAGCCCTCTATGCCCACAATCTGGCTCGTTGCTCTCTTGCTTGCGCTGGCCGCCGCAGGATTTTACTTGGGCCGCGCCCGCGCGCTCAGCTCCGCAGGGGGCGATGCAAGAGGCCTGCATTCGCTGCCCTCCTATTACGGCTACCACGTCGCGCTGACCTCCTTTGTGCCGGCCATCGCGGTGCTGGCTATCTGGCTGCTGGCCCAGCCGCTGTTCATCGAGAACCGTGTCTCTGGCATGATCCCGGCCACGGCCGTGCCCGAGAACTCCACCCTTGGCCTGGTGATGAGCGATGTACGCCGCGTGGCCGAAGGCCTGGACTTGGCGGTTGAGCAGGAGCTTCTGACCCGGGCTGAGGCCCGCGACCTCAGCAGTGGCAGCCATGATGTGCGGGCGCTGCTGGGCGAAGTGGGCGTGGCCCTCGGCAACGACGTACGCCCCGAGGTGCTGGCCGCAGCACAGGCTTTCCGCAACCTGTCCAATACTGGCAAAACCGCAATGTCCGTAGTGGTCGCGCTGCTGGCGCTTGGCGGATTTGCCTGGGCCTACAGCAAGACCCACAAGGATTTCCGCGCCCGCAATGTGGTGGAGCGCGGCGTTATGGCGTTGCTGATCCTGGCTGCCTCGCTGGCGATCCTGACCACCGTCGGCATCGTCCTGTCGATGCTGTTTGAGACTAAGAACTTCTTTGGCCTGCATTCCTGGACCGATTTCTTCTTCGGCTCCACCTGGGCGCCCAACTTCCGCGGTGACAGTGAGCTTTCGATCCTGCCCCTCCTGTGGGGCACGCTCTATATCTCCTTCATCGCGCTGCTGGTGGCAGTACCGGTTGGCCTGTTTGCCGCGATTTACCTGTCGGAATACGCCAGCAATACCGTGCGCTCCTTTGCCAAGCCGCTGCTGGAGATCCTCGCAGGTATCCCGACAATTGTTTACGGTCTGTTTGCACTGCTGACGGTAGGCCCTGCGCTGGCAGGCCTCTTTTCAAAAGGCGGGCTCCTGGGTGTCGAGTGGATGGCAGGCGCCACCTCAGTTCTGACCGCAGGCCTGGTGATGGGGATCATGCTGATCCCCTTCGTCTCCTCGCTGTCCGACGACATCATCAACGCGGTGCCGCAAGCGATGCGTGATGGCTCTCTGGGTCTCGGCGCCACTAAGTCCGAAACGGTCCGCCAAGTGGTTATGCCGGCAGCACTCCCGGGCATCGTCGGTGCCGTGCTGCTGGCCGCATCCCGTGCAATAGGTGAAACCATGATCGTGGTTATGGGAGCAGGGGCAATTGCCAAGTTCTCTGGAAACCCGCTGGAATCGATGACCACCATCACCACCCGGATCGTCAGCCAACTGACCGGCGACACCGACTTTGCCAGCCCCGAAACCCTCGTGGCCTTTGCCCTGGGCCTGACGCTCTTTGTCCTGACCCTCGGCCTGAACGTCCTGGCGCTCTACATCGTGCGCAAGTACCGGGAGCAGTACGAATAATGACTGACCTGAGCCAAAACACCGCCGGAGCCTCTCAGCCCCGCAAACACGGCGGTTCTCTGCTGGAGCAGACCCCGCGCACCAAGAAACGCAACGCCGCTGAAAAGCGGTTCCGAGCATATGGAATCGCGGCCATCGCGGCCGGCCTGGTGATGCTGATCATCCTGGTCACCACCATTGTCGGAAAAGGCACCGGTGCCTTCCAGCAAACCTTCATCACGCTGCAGGTGGAGCTGCTGGAAGCGAAGCTCGACAAGAAGGGCGAGCGCAATATCGAGGATATCAAGAAGGTCACCACCTTCGGCTATGCCCCGATCATCAAGGGTGCGGTGGCCGCTGCGGTTGAAGAGCTGGGCATAGAGACCAGCCTCAAGCCCAAGAAACTGGCAGGCATCCTGTCCAAGGACGCCGCCGCCCAGCTGCGCGAATACGTGCTGGCGAACCCGGATCAGATCGGCCAGACGGTCGAGTTCCGCTTCCTCGCCTCCAGCCGTGTCGATGGTTACATGAAGGGCCGTGTGCATCGCGAAAGCATCGGGAAGGACAAGAATATCTCTCCGGAACAGCTTGATCTTGTTGACGCATTGGCGGCTGCCGGCGTGCTGGAAAAGACCTTTAACCTGGACTTCATCCTCGGCGCCGATGCCTCTGACGCGCGCCCCGAAGCGGCCGGAATGGGCGTCTCCATGCTGGGCTCTCTGTTCATGATGTTCGTGGTGCTAGCCTTGGCGCTTCCGATCGGCGTTGCCGCCTCAATCTACCTCGAGGAATTTGCGCCGCAAAACTGGCTGACCGACATGATTGAGGTGAATATCTCAAACCTTGCCGCAGTTCCCTCCATCGTGTTCGGTATCCTCGGCCTCGCAGTCTTCATCAACTACATGCACCTGCCGACCTCAGCGCCGCTGGTTGGGGGGCTGGTTCTGACGCTGATGACCCTGCCGACCATCATCATCTCGACCCGTGCCTCGCTGAAATCGGTGCCGCCGTCAATCCGCGATGCGGCTCTTGGTGTAGGAGCCTCGAAAATGCAGGCAGTGTTCCACCACGTGCTGCCGCTGGCTGCGCCGGGCATCCTGACCGGCACCATTATCGGCCTGGCGCAGGCTCTGGGCGAAACTGCACCGCTGCTGCTGATCGGCATGGTCGGATTCATCGCCTCCAACGCACCGGAGTCCTTGGCGGATGGCCTTCTGGCGCCGAACTCGGCGATGCCCGCGCAGATCTACGAGTGGGCCAAACGCGCCGACCCGGCGTTCTATGAACGCGCCTGGGGCGGCATTATCATCCTTCTCATCTTCCTGGTGACCATGAACACCCTAGCGGTGATCCTGCGCCGCCGCTTTGAACGCCGCTGGTAAGGGGGCATACTCATGAACGACATGACCTTGATGGATAAGACCGTGGACACTCAGAAAATCAAAATCGCCGCCAAGGATGTGAACGTCTACTACGGCGACAGCCACGCGATCAAAGACGTGAACGTCGAGATCGAGGACAAGACCGTCACCGCCTTCATCGGCCCGTCGGGCTGCGGCAAGTCGACCTTTCTGCGCTGCCTCAACCGGATGAATGACACCATCGACATCTGCCGCGTCAAGGGCGACATCCTGCTCGACGGCGAGGACATCTATGACAAGCGCGTCGACCCGGTGCAGCTGCGCGCCAAAGTCGGCATGGTGTTCCAGAAGCCGAACCCGTTCCCCAAGTCGATCTATGACAATGTGGCCTATGGCCCACGGATTCACGGCCTTGCGAAGAACAAGGCGGAACTAGATGAAATCGTGGAGAAATCCCTGCGCCGCGGCGCCATATGGGATGAGGTGAAGGACCGTCTGGATGCGCCGGGAACCGGCCTGTCCGGAGGCCAGCAGCAGCGTTTGTGCATCGCCCGTGCCGTTGCCACCGAACCCGAAGTTCTGCTGATGGACGAACCCTGCTCGGCGCTGGACCCGATCGCAACCGCCCAAGTTGAAGAGTTGATCGATGAGCTGCGCAGCCGCTACTCGGTCGTGATCGTCACCCACTCTATGCAGCAGGCCGCCCGTGTCAGCCAGAAGACCGCCTTCTTCCATCTTGGGAACCTGGTGGAATTTGGTCTCACAGGCCAGATCTTCACCAACCCCGAAGATCCGCGCACCGAAAGCTACATTACCGGCCGGATCGGCTGATCTATAGGAAAAACAAAATGGTAGAACAGCATATTGCATCCGCTTTCGACCGTGATCTGGAAGGTATTCAGGCCCGGATCATGAAAATGGGCGGATTGGTCGAAGACGCCATCCGCGAAGCAGCCCGTGCTTTGGAAACCCGTGACGAGGAACTGGCGCTCGAAGTTCGCCAAGCGGACAAGGCCATCGACGGTCTGGAGGAGTTGATCAACGAGGAAACCGCCCGGCTGATCGCTCTTCGTGCACCCGCTGCCTCGGATTTGCGTCTGGTGCTGTCAGTGCTGAAGATTGCGGGCAACCTGGAGCGCATTGGCGATTACGCAAAAAACATGGCCAAACGGACGGGCGTTCTGGCACAGGGACCCAGCACCAGCGAGGGCGCTGCCGCCCTGCGCCGGATGGCGCGCGAAGTGGAGCGGATGCTGAAAGACGCGCTCGACTCCTACATCCAGCGCGACGTGGAACTGGCTGCCGACGTAATCGCCCGTGACCGCGACGTTGACCAGATGTACAACGCCCTGTTCCGAGAATTCCTCACCCACATGATGGAAGACCCGCGTAACATTTCGGCCTGTATGCATTTGCATTTCATAGCAAAAAACACAGAGCGCATGGGCGACCACGTGACTTCGATTGCAGAGCAGGTGATCTATCTGGTGACCGGCGAAAAGCCGGAGGAAGACCGCAAGAAGGCCGACACGACCTCAACCACGGCGCAGGAGATCTGATCGATGGCTACCGACCAGCCCACCGTTCTGGTTGTTGAAGACGAAATGGCGCAGCGGGAGGTTCTGGCCTACAATCTTGAGGCTGACGGCTTCCGCGTTCTCCGCGCCGAGCACGGCGAGGAAGCGCTACTGGTGGTGGAGGAGGATATGCCGGATATCATTATCCTTGATTGGATGATGCCAAACCTCTCGGGGATCGAAGTGTGCCGCCGCCTGAAGACCCGGCCTGAGACCCGTAATATCCCGATTATTATGCTGTCGGCCCGGTCCGAAGAAGTCGACAAGGTCCGCGGCCTTGAAACCGGCGCCGACGATTATGTGGTAAAACCCTATTCGGTTATCGAGCTGATGGCCCGGGTGCGCACCCAGTTGCGCCGGGTTCGGCCATCCACCGTAGGTGTTCGGCTGGAGTATGACGACATCGTTCTGGACGCGGAAACCCATAAGGTCAGCCGTGCCGACAATCCGCTGAAGCTGGGGCCGACTGAATTCCGTCTGCTCTCCACTTTTATGGAGAAGCCGGGCAGGGTGTGGAGCCGTGAGCAGCTCTTGGACCGGGTCTGGGGGCGCGACATCTATGTCGATACCCGCACCGTGGACGTCCATATCGGCCGGCTGCGCAAGGCACTGACTCAGCACGGCGGCAGCGATCCCGTGCGAACCGTCCGCGGCGCAGGCTACGCGCTCGGCTGATCGTCGGCACCTGTGGTTACACAAAGTGTAAAGGTGGCGGCGGTATGCTGCCTCCTGGTTTCATTTTTTCTGTTCAACGCGGCAGAGGGTCTTCCGGCTGGGCTTTGCCTGCAAGCCACTCCCGAAATTTGATGAGAGCAGGGGCTCCAGTTTTCCGCTCCGGCCAGATCAGGTAATAGGCGCCTTCGGTCTCAGCTGCCTCGCCGTGCAAGGCCACCAGGCGCCCTGTCGCCAGATCCTGCTCCACCAGGTAATCAGGCATCAATGCCACCCCCAGCCCATGCAGGGCTGCTTGGGTTATGGTTGCGAATTGATCATAGATTGTTCCGCTCAATTCTTCCTTTGCGCTGATACCATGTCGTTGAAACCAATCGCGCCAGGCGGTTGTACGGGTCTGAATATGCAATAGAGGCAGTTTCAGGATGTCTTTCGGTTCTCTAATGGAACGCCCTTGCAACAATGCCGGGGCACAGACTGGCAGCAACTGTTCATGCTTGAGCAGTAATGCTTGCGTTCCCGGCCAGATCGCATTTCCAAAATGAATTGCCGCATCAAAGGGTTCTGTAGCAAAGTTGAATGGCTCCAGCCGGGTCGACATGTTGATGGTCACATCGGGGTGCAGCCGGGCAAACTCCGGCAAGCGCGGCATCAGCCAACGCATTCCAAAGGCGGGAAGAATGGCCAGGTTCAGCGTCCCTGCCAACGGCGCAGCCTGCAGACGCAAAGTTGATTGCACGATCTGGTTCAACGCCTGCCGGATCTCGGCCGCGTAGTCCTGGGCTTCGGATGTCAGCGACAGGCGTTTCTGGTCCCGCTGTACCAGTTCCATCCCAAGTTGTTTCTCCAGTGATTGCAACTGCCGGCTTACCGCGCCTTGGGTCAAGGCAAGCTCTTCGGCGGCTGCAGAGGCGCTGCCAAGCCGGTCCAGCGCCTCCAGGGCACGTAAAGAAGAGATGGAAGGCAGAAACCGACGTGGAGTGCTCATGTATGAGTATTTGGCATGGATGATTGCCAAAGTCTCGCTGTTTTTTACAGTAACCTAACGTTAGGGTTCTGCCCAATTCACACCCGAAAGGCAGGACAATGACCGACACTCCCGAATTGCGCGCCAAGGATGCGCCGGACCTGGGCCGTTTTACCTGGGAAGACCCGCTGCGGCTGGATGACCAGCTGACCGAAGACGAGCGCATGATTGCTGCATCGGCCCGCAGCTACTGCCAGGAAAAGCTTCAGCCGCGCGTGTTAAGCGCTTATGAAAACGAAGAAACAGACCCGGAGATTTTCCGTGAGATGGGTGCGATGGGTCTCCTGGGCACCACAATCCCTGAACAGTACGGCGGCCTGGGCGGCGGCTATGTTTCGTATGGTCTGGTCGCTCGTGAAGTTGAACGCGTAGACAGTGGCTACCGCTCGATGATGTCGGTGCAAAGCTCTTTGGTGATGTATCCGATTTACGCATACGGCAGCGAGGAACAGCGCCAGAAATATTTGCCCAAACTTGCGACCGGCGAATGGATCGGCTGCTTTGGCCTGACCGAACCGGATGCCGGCTCTGATCCGGCCAGCATGAAGACCCGTGCCGAGAAAACCGAGGGCGGCTACCGCCTGACCGGTTCCAAGATGTGGATCTCGAACGCGCCGATTGCGGACGTCTTTGTTGTCTGGGCAAAATCCGAGGCACACGGCGGCAAAATCAGAGGTTTCGTTCTGGAAAAGGGCACGAAGGGCTTGAGCGCGCCGAAAATCGAAAACAAGGCCTCGCTGCGGGCTTCGATTACCGGCGAGATCGTTTTGGATGGTGTCGAAGTCGGCGAGGATGCCCTGCTGCCGCATGTGCAGGGACTCAAAGGTCCCTTCGGCTGTCTGAACCGGGCGCGCTATGGTATCAGCTGGGGGGTGATGGGTGCTGCCGAAGCCTGCTGGCATGCAGCACGCCAGTACGGGTTGGACCGCACCCAGTTTGGACGCCCTCTGGCCAACACCCAGCTGTTCCAGCTGAAGCTGGCCAACATGCAGACGGAAATCACCTTGGGCCTGCAGGCGAGTTTGCGGGTTGGGCGGTTGATGGATGAGGCCAATGCTGCGCCTGAGATGATTTCGATTATCAAGCGCAACAACTGCGGCAAGGCGCTGGAAATTGCGCGTCACGCGCGCGACATGCATGGCGGCAATGGCATCAGTCTGGAGTTCGAGGTGATCCGCCATATGGTGAATCTGGAGACTGTGAACACTTACGAGGGCACCCATGACGTGCACGCGCTTATTCTGGGCCGGGCTCAAACTGGTTTGCAGGCGTTTTTCTGAAAGATCTGTGCAGCGCAAAGTTTGGCTTTGCGCTGCACTTTTGCAATTCGATTTTGCAACAATGCACCCCATGGTCGAGCGGAGATTTCTGCAACGGGGAATGAATCTGTGTCCTCAAGTTCACCGGCCCTTTCGGATCCGAAACAGTAAACATCGCCGAAGGCCGGTAGCAAAACATCCCCTTATAAAACAGCTCAGATGGTGATGAGGACGTTAATTTTTCCAAGTCGGTTTTGATATTTCAGGACGCCCTATGTGCAGTTTCCTGGCGCCGCCTTGCGCAGATCCAAACTTGTGCGGGCAGAGCATGTAGCCGCACTCGTCTTGCATTTTTGTCTAACCCCTTCAACCCAGCGGGTTGGCTCAAGACTTTATGCGGGTATTCTTGCAAACTGGTTTTGCAGATCTTCTTGCGCAAACGCGCAAAGCGCACACTCAAGGAGCTGGAAGATTGTTGCATTTTTCGGTCTGTTAACAATATGCTACCAAAGTTTTCCTTGCTGTGGAAGTTCCATTGCTCAGGTCTCAGGGAATAATCTGGAAATTTGGAGGTTCGGTTGGTCTGGGCCTGACGGGAGCCAGCGTGCATGAGCCGACGCGCACAAAAAAAACGGGCCGGAAACTCAATTCCGGCCCGATCGGTAAGGTAGTGCGTAATTTACGCTGGCAGGTGAATGTTGAACTTCTCCCGGATCGCCATGTCGGTTGCAGCATCGAACCGCGCAGCGGCTCGCTGGGACAGGATCTGCTCTTTCTTGGCGGTTGCCTTGGCAACCAGATCCGGTTTGTCTAGCTCGGCCCATTCCTTGGGCGAGGTGCGGTCGCCCAGATCGGGGTAGACATAGTCCACCTGCATCCGGCTGAGGGTCTGGTCTGTGCCCAGATAGTGGCCGGGGCCGCCCAGGCAGGTGGCACGCATCTGGTCCAGCGCCAGGGTTTCGTCGTTGACCTCGATGCCGCGCACGCAGCGCTGAGCCTGGCCGAGAAGGTCATTGTCGAGGATCAGAGACTCAAGGCAGAACCCCAGCAGAGAGGCGTGCATTCCAGCAGCTTCATAGGCCATATTGAGGCCAGAAAGACCAGCCATGACGGCAGAGCACATCTGTTCCCAGCCCGCCTGCATGTCAGGCATTTTCGAGTCTGACGCGCCGGCTGCTGCACCGCCGGGCAAGTTGTAGAACTTGTGCATCTGCGCGCAACCTGCGGTCAGCAGAGCCTGCTCGCCTGAACCGACGGACATTGCACCGGTGCGCAGGTCCAGGCCAAACGGCCACGTGCCAACAATTGCAGGGGCGCCGGGCTTTACGGCATTGACGTAGACCAGGCCTGCCAGACATTCGGCAACTGCCTGAGTGATTGCGCCGGCGATCGTT
>JBFOLS010000052.1:0-3636 GCA_040830225.1 Leisingera sp. | reverse complement strand
CGCTGCAGCTGTTTTATGATGGGGCGGCGCGCCACATCAGTTTCTTCCGTCAGTATTACCGCTTCATTCTGTCGATCTGCCTGGATCTGGAGGATCTGGGATTGCCGGGGCAGACCGGCGCGCAGATTGCGGAGTGGGTGTATGCTCAAGGGCTGGCTCAGGCTGAACTTTCGGATCTGCAGCGCGCTGAAGCCCGCCGCCTTTTGGCGCGGCGCGGGTTTCCTCTACAGGACGAAGGTCTGGATGACCGTTTGCGCCGCTTTATTTCCTGCCCGCAAGCCTTTGCCATTCCAAACAAAAAGGCAGCCTATGAGCTTACGCACATCGTTTTCTATCTGTCGGAGTACGGGCGCCGCGACGCTTTGCTGCCGGAGACCGCTGCAGCCAGCCTGGAATTCGCAGGGCTGGTCGCCTTTCTCGACCAGAATGCGGACCTGCTGGCCGAGATCTGCATCGCTTTACGCTATGCGGGTCAGCATCCTCCGGCCGAGTGGGAGGCTTGGCTCGATCGGCAGGTTTCCGCCTATACTCTCTTTAAGGGGGAATTTTGTGGACTTCATGATGCTTATCACGAGTATTTTGTGGTCAACTGGCTCATGCTGCTGTCTGGGCGAAAGGCCTTCCGGCAGCCGGTTCCCTTAGGGGGCTTGCATGTGTCGGCCTTGCAGGGGGGAAGCATTTTGAGGAGCCTGTCTGAAGCCGTATTTGATGCCGGGTCCGCCCGGGCCAGCTGGAGCGCTGTCAAGGCACGCGCTGAATCCATGCTGAGCGAGGAAGAGCACCGGCTGCTTGCTGCGGCCGAACGCAGCTGCGCACGGTTTGCGGGTTTCTTCGAGGGGTTTGCCCGCGCTGGCAGCGCCGGAGCGGTATGATGCTGGGCGGCCGCAACCAGACACTGGCGGGCGCGCTGCTGGTGGTGGCCTATACCGGGCTGATCGCCTCTGCTGATGGGATTACCAAACTTCTGGCCGGGCAGTATGCAGCGGCACAACTTTACGCGCTATCCGGTGCGATGGTGGCGGGCCTGTGCCTTTTGGCGGACCGTCTGCCCGCCCAGCGGGGCGGTTTCCGCACCGTCTGCCCGCGGGCGATGGCGCTTCGGTCGGTGGCAACACTGATTGCCGCAGTATGTTTCTTTTATGCGTTCCGCCTGCTGCCCTTTGCCGAAGTGTTTGTGTTCATCGGCCTGATGCCGCTGCTTGCGGGGGCGATGTCGGGAGCTGTGCTGAAAGAGCCGGTGCGCCCGGCGGCCTGGATCGCCTTGGCATCCGGTTTTGGCGGAGTGCTGTTCCTGTTGCCGCATGGCGGCAGCGGCGGGCATGCCGGCTGGGGCCATGCCGTGGCTTTCGCTGCGGTGCTTTCCGGTACTTTTTCCATGACTATAGCGCGGTATATTGGCCGCTATGAAAACAACTCCCTGGCTCAGGTCTTCTATCCGAACCTGACCCTGTGCCTGGCTATGCTGGTAATGCTGCCTTTTGTCTGGATGCCTATGCCCGTGGCCGATGTGTTTTGGGCTGCGGCCTATGCATTCCTGCTGTTTGGAGCGCGCTGGCTGCTGGTGGTGGCGCTGCGGCTGCTGGCCTCTTACGCGGTGACGCCGCTGATGAACCTGCAGTTCATTTGGATGGCGGTGATCGGTGCAGTTGCCTTTGGCGAGTTCCCGCCGGCTTCAACCTATATCGGCGGCGCCATCGTGATTGCCTCCGGCCTCTACCTGGTTTGGGACCAGTTCGCACCCTCGATGCCGCAGATGCGCAGTTCGGGCCGGCTTCAGACCGACCCCTGATACCTGGAATCCCGTTCGGCACGCCCTTCCAGGATAGCGGGCTTTTGCGGTGATTCCGGCCCTGAAAAACGGCAGGACCTGCTTGACTGAGGCGGGATCTCAGATCGAGAACGAGGTGCCGCAGCCGCAGCTGGACGTGGCGTTGGGATTCTCGATGGTGAAGCGGGCGCCGATCAGCTCTTCGGAGAAATCGATCACGGCGTTTTCCAGGAAGGGCAGGGAAACACTGTCCACCACAACCTTTTCGCCCTGACCCTCAAGCACCAGATCATCCGGTTTCGGGTCGTCCAAAGCAATCTCATACTGAAAGCCTGAGCATCCGCCGCCCTCGACGGCGACCCGCAGTGCCTGGCCCTGGTCCGCCGCGCCGATTTCGGCCAGCCGGGCGAAGGCTCGCTCAGTCACTTTCGGGGGTAGTTGCATGGCGGTTTCTCCACAGGCTCATGTTGCAGCGCAAAGCATTATATAGAAAGGTGCATTTCAGGCGGCAAGATTGCCGACGAAATTGTTTGGGAAAAGATTTCATATGCATGCGCCTTATGCCACGTTGCCGGATCGCAGCCGCGGGCGGCAGGTTCCGGAAGAGGAAAGCTCCTTTCGCTCGCCCTACCAGCGCGACCGCGACCGGATTATCCATGCCAGCGCCTTCCGGCGGCTGAAGCACAAGACGCAGGTGTTTGTTGAGCATGAGGGCGACAACTACCGCACCCGTTTGACCCATTCGATTGAGGTGGGGCAGGTGGGCCGCACCATCGCCGGTGCCTTGGGGCTGAACCAGGAACTGACCGAGGCGGTGGCGCTTGCGCATGACCTGGGCCACACGCCGTTCGGCCACACAGGCGAGGACGCGCTGCACGCGCTGATGGAGCCCTACGGCGGCTTTGACCACAACGCCCAGGCTATCCGCATCGTCACCCGGCTGGAGCGGCATTATGCTGAGTTCGACGGCTTGAATCTCACCTGGGAAACACTTGAAGCCATTGCCAAACACAATGGCCCGGTGGTCGGGGAACTGCCGTGGGCCCTGGCTGAATGCAATGCGTTGGTGGACCTGGAACTGCAAACCCACGCCAGTGCCGAGGCGCAGGTGGCGGCGCTGTCGGATGATATCGCCTACAACAACCATGATTTGCATGACGGGCTGCGTGCAGGGCTTTTCGCCGATGACGACATCGCCGCCCTGCCATTGATCGGACCCTGCTACGCCGCGGTCGACCGTCTCTATCCCGGCCTTGAGTTGAACCGCCGCCGCCACGAGGCGCTGCGCCGCTTTTTTGGCGTGATGGTGGGAGATGTGATCGACACCGCCCGGACGCTGCTGGCAGAGACCGGGGTGCAATCGGTCGAGGAGGTCCGGGCCCTGGGCCGTCCGGTGGTGAAGTTTTCCGACCCGCTTTGGACCGACTTGAAAGAGATCCGCGGCTTCTTGTTCACCCGTATGTACCGGGCGCCTTCGGTGATGGAAAAGCGCGCCAAAGTTGCCAAGGTGGTTGAGGCCCTGTTCCCGTACTTTCTGGAGAACCCGCAGGAGATGCCCGCCCGCTGGCATGCCGAGATCGCCGCCGCTCAGGACCGTACTGTGCTGGCGCGTATCGTCTCGGATTACATCGCAGGGATGACTGACCGCTTTGCCTTGCAGCTGCATGAGCGGCTGATTGGGGTGAAGGTGGAGGTCTGAGGCGGCGTGCCGCCAGTGATAGTATTAGGGGGAAGGCCTTGAATCGCAGGGGTTTGATCCCAGAGAGAGGGAATTGGCCGTAAGCCGTGCTATCATCTGGCCCTATGATGCGCAGGGGTATCGGCGCTAAGGCGCTGGGAGGATTTCAAGGGGAAAGCCATGGCACGCT
>JBFOLS010000051.1:0-3759 GCA_040830225.1 Leisingera sp. | reverse complement strand
TTCAGGGGCGCCGGAAGCCAGTCAGATCTCCGGGTCTGAGCAGACCGTGCTGGCGGGCCGGTTGCTGGCCTATATGGCGCAAAGGCTGTGCTGGAGTGTCGATCCGGATGTCTTTGATTGGATTTGTTTTGATTCCGGCCCGGTTCGTGAAGCTTATTCTTTCCAGAAGCAGTTTGAAGCCAGAAATGGCGCCCTGATGTGCCGTCAGGGGCTCACAGCGTTAGGTATCGTCTGCGCATGCCTGGAAAGATGGGGGCATAGAAAAGCTTGGGCAGCAGTCTTACTTCACCCTTGCGGTAGATGCTGAAGACATTTCTGATTTTGTAGCTGCCCGAAAGCCTGATGTGCAGGTTTCCTTCCTGAAACCGCCGAGCGGTGCGCATTCAGTTGCCGCCGGTTTTCGCCGGAACCGCCTGCAGGGCTGTTGCGGGAATATCAGCTGTGCCAGGCTTTGGCGGCGGGGCAGGGAGTTTGCCGGTTCCGGCCTTCCAGCTGGGAGGCTATAAAGAAACCTGCCTCAGGTGCTTGGGCCCGGGGCCAAAAACGCCATAACGTGATGCAGCAGTATGCCCAATTCAGCCTCCGCGGATAGCGCCGGCAAAACTCTTGAACGCGAACTTAGCGCGTTGCTCCTGGACGGGGAAACGCTGCTGGACGCCGTGGCCATGTCCGGCCGCGATGGATGTTTCGCCCGCCTGTTCTTCAAATCCGGTACTCCGCGGGACGTCATTGCCGTACAGCCGTCCGGCAGCAAGACGACCCTGCAGAATTACGGCGGGGCACCGGGGCTGGGCACTAAAATTTATGGTGCCGGCAGAGAACTTACAGTTTCGGTCCGCGGAGACAGTCGCAAAATCAGCTTGCACCCGGATGAGACCGGGCTGTTTGCCGGTCTCAACGTGCTGGCCGCCGTCCGCAATGGCGAAAGTGCGGCGGTTGCTGCCGAATGGCTGCGGTTCCATGTGTCGCAACATGGCATGCAGGGGGCTGTGATCTTTGACCGGGCGCCGCCGGAGGAAAGCCGACGGTTCACCGAAACGCTTCGGCAGCAGGCTGTTGCGATAGACGGGCTGGAGCGGCTGGTGGTGGTGCATGCCAAACTGCCGCTGGGCAAAAAGGGGCTGCCGGAAGAGGCGCACCCTTTCAACGTTCCGGGCGCTCCGGGCAAGGACCGGATGGAGATCCCGCCTGCTGACCCCTGGCGGGCGCCGCTGGGAGAGTTTCTGATCTATGAGATCCTGCGAGCCCGTTTTCTGGGCCGTGCTCGCGCAGTGGCTAATATCGACCTGTTTGATCTGCTGGCGCCGGGTGACGGCCCGACCGTCTTTGACCGGGCCGAACAGTCGTCAAGCGGCTGCATCCGCCTGGGCGGAATGCAGGCCTACCCCTGGCGGGTGCGCAAGGGGGACGATGCGTCCTTTGGGGATCACATCTGCACCCAGTTCGATGCGGCAGGGCTGCGGCCGCGCTGGTGCCTGGCGCCGGGCAAGGCTGCAGAAAACTGCATCTGGCGGCTGGTCCGGGTGGTAGGTGCCGAGCCCGAGCCGGAGGCCGACCGCCTGTTCTACCGCTGCATGGCGCTGCGGCACCCGGCCGATACCGTCTCCAAGCTGGTGCCCAAAACCAGCCTGGTGGAAACGCCGGACCTGCTGGAACTGGCCACCGGCTATTTCCAGGCTAAGCCGGTGCGCATTCCCGAAGAGCAGGCCATCCGCCGCGGCGGCGGCAAACCCAAGACGGCCATTGTCACCACGATGAAAAACGAAGGTCCGTTCATTCTGGAGTGGCTGGCATATCATCGGGCAATCGGGGTGGATGACTTCCTCGTCTACACCAACGATTGCTCTGACGGCACTGACACCATGCTGCAGATTCTGCAGGAAAAGGGGATCGTCCAGCACCGCGAAAATCCCTTCCGCGGCACAGACCTGAAGCCGCAGCACGCAGCCTTGCAGGCAGCTGAAGAGGAGCCGGTGATAACCGGGGCCGACTGGCTGATTTGCATGGATGTGGATGAATTCATCAACATTAAATGCGGCGAAGGCCGCCTGCCTGATCTGTTCGAGGCGGTGGGCGAGGCCAACATGATCTCGATGACCTGGCGGCTGTTCGGCAACAATGACGTGCGCGACTTTACCGGTGATCTGATCACCCGCGAGTTCACCCGCTGCGCCTTTGAGGTGACGCGCAAGCCGCATCAGGCCTGGGGCTTCAAGACCCTGTTCCGCAATACCGGCATCTTCAAGAAGCTGGGTGTGCACCGGCCCAAGGGGCTGAAGCCGCAGCTGTGGGAAGACATCCGCTGGGTCAACGGTTCGGGCCAGGGCATGCCGCGCGAGATGTTCCGGAATGGCTGGCGGTCTTCGATGAGCACCTATGGCTATGACCTGGTGCAGCTGAACCACTACGCCGTGCGCAGTGCCGAAAGCTTCCTGGTCAAACGCGACCGCGGCCGGGTCAATCACGTCGACCGCGACCAGGGCCTGTCCTACTGGTTCCGGATGAACAACAACGCCGAGGAGGAACGCTCGATCCAGCGGATGATCCCGGCGCTGGAGGCGGAGATGGTGCGGCTGCTGGCGGATCCGGATATCGCCGCCGCGCATGAGTACTCCTGCCGCAAGCACCGCGAGAAGATCGAGGAGTTGAAGTTGCGGGACGACATGATTGAACTGTTCCGCGAACTGACCGGCGGCAAGCTGTGCAAACTGTCGCGGATGCATGCGCATTTCGGCGCCAATGTGTTCCTCAGCGGGCCCGGCGTGATCCCGGATGAGATCGCCGAAAACGAGCCCGGCAGTGACTTCTGGTTCACGGTTGAACGCGGCGAGACGACCCACTGAACCGAACAAGGCCTTTACGTTGACAGGAGTCCGGGCAGCAGTCTAAAATTTGTTAACAAAAAGAAAGCGGCCAAAGAGCTGCGGCAGTAGGTTATTCGAGGGCAGAAATCATGGCACTTCCGGCCATTGCGTCACTTTGGGTGGGCGCCGAGCTTAGCTGGCTTGAACAGCTCTGCCTGCAGTCCTTTCTTGATAACGGGCATGAAGTGGTCCTCTTCACTTATGATGAAGTAAAGGGGGTCCCTGACGGTGTTCAGGTAAAGGATGCCAGCGAAATTCTGCCCGCAGAGCGCATCATCCGCCATGCCAAAACCGGCAGCCCGGCCTACCATGCGGATCTCTTCCGCCTGCATATGCTGCGGCAGACCAATTACATCTGGGCCGATACCGACGCCTATTGCTGCCAGCCCTGGGATATCAGGGGTAAGCATTTTCACGGATGGATCTCGGACGACAAGCCGATGATCAACAATGGTGTCCTGGGGCTGCCGAAATCCTCCAAGACGCTGGCGGCGATGCTGAAGTTCACCAGCGACGAATACCCGGTGCCGCCCTGGTACAGCGAGGAAAAACAGGCCGAACTGCAAGCGCTCAAGGACCGGGGCGAGGGGATGCATGTCTCTCTTTTGCCCTGGGGTGTCTGGGGGCCGGATGCGCTGACCTGGTTTTTGCAGGAAACCGGTGAGGTTTCCAATTCGCGGCCCGGCCATGTGATCTATCCGGTGCCGTTCAAAACTGCCGGGGTAGTGCTCAATCCGAACCGTACGAACCAGGCGCGCAGCCACATCCGCAGCGACACGCTGTCGATCCACTTCTGGGGGCGCCGCTTCCGCAATATCGCGGCAAAATACGGCGGCGTTCCGGCCGAAGGCTGCTATGTGCATGAACTTCTGGCAAAGCACCGTATTGATGCGGA
>JBFOLS010000050.1:0-5909 GCA_040830225.1 Leisingera sp. | reverse complement strand
CAGGTAACATCACCGCCGGTAATCCGGACTTTACTGCGAATGCAGGCAGCCCGGTTCGAGTTGACCCTGCACTCATATTCATTGGTCTTTTCGCAGACCTGCACGAAACTCATAGCTCGCCTGTCGCAGCGGTAAGTGTCGGTGCGGTCTACCCAAATATTCCGGATCAGGCGGCAGGATTTGTTTTCCCGCGCAGGCAGGCTTTCGCAGAACTCGTCCCGCACGTCAGACGCCGGAACCTCCGGCGTGGTGCAGCTGCCGGTTTCGCTGCTGAAATACCGCCCGGCAATGTCCTCTGCATTCTCATGCGCCCAATTGGCGTCATCAAACAGTTCCCCCTGTCCGTCGATGTCGATGTCCGGTCGGATGAGCGCGCTGTCTTCCGCCGCACGCAAAACCCGCCCCTGGTCGTTGTCCGCATCGCGGGTTTCCAGAATACGGTCTTCAAAGGTGGTGTGGCTCATGCCTGCCTCTGGCGGCCGGGAGGTTTCAAAGGGCGTCACCACCTCATTGATCGTCTGATCCCGGAACGTACTGCCCGTGTCCACGGCCCCGTCGGCTGCAGCCGCAGCACGGTCCATGAAGGATTGGGCAAAGGCGCCGCTGCCAAGCAGGGTGGCAAGGAGAGCAAGGGTAAGAGATCTACTCAGCATCCGCGGCCTCCTGCTCGGCCAGCAGCCGCTGGGCCTCAACAGCTCCGGCCTCCCCCTGTTCCGCAATCAGGCGAAGGGCAAATTCTACAGGAACATTGCCGCCCACCCGGTCATGCAGCGGCACCGGATCTGCTTCGCAGCCGGGGGTTTCGCAGACATCGACCGCCTCGCTCATTGCGATGACTTGCGGCACCGAAGTGACACGGAAACGGGTGAACACCGTAGGGTCGATGGAAAAACCTACTGCGTCATCCAGAGACCCGAATGTCTCTTCCAGGGCGGCCTGAGTGTCATAGACCGAGTTGTTCACAAACCCGCGGAACACGATGGGCAGACCGTATTTCCGGGCCTCTGCCATCATCTGCTGCAGTGACTCTTTGGGCATCGAGAAGGACGCCAGCAAGAGGATGGTGGCACCGTCATAGCGCGGCTCTTCCGCCTCGCTGGCCGTTCCTCCGGCGGTATCCGCGCCAAGCAAGGCACGGACGCGAAGATCCGACAGAGCGCGGGTGCGCAGTCCGTCAAAATCGACATCGGAAAAGGCTCCTTCAGCCGCATCGAGCGGGCGCAGGGTCTGCCGTAATGCCTCACCTTGCTGCTTGGCATTATCAACGATGGTCGCAAGCGGAGCGGTAATCCGCCCAGTGCTGCCAGGAGCGTATTCGGTCACACCTTCCCCCGCCTCCTGGGCGCCAAGGGACAGGGGCGTGACAGCCAATGCGGATCCAGCCACGAGTGCAAAAGTCAGAGTGCGCAGCAATTTCTCTTCCTCCAGAACAGCCAGCCGAAGGATTCCCCTTTGAAGGGGAACTCTCTCAGCCGATCCACGTATTGAGCTGAAAAGCCGATGGGACCGCATCCGTACCGGCCCGAGGTTTTCGGGCGCGGACGCGTCACCTGCATCCGGTACTGGCTTTTCTTGATCACCGGTTGCGATTGGGTCTGGCAAAGAGGCCGTTCAGATGCGGTTTTCCGCGCGATCAGCAGCCGGTGCATCCGGGCCACCATCTTGGTTGCAACCACTTGGCTTGCCATCACCCCGCCGACGTGCGCCGCTACATCGCCCTGGATGGGATAGATCGAGCCGCCGCAACCGGTGCACCAGAACAGAGCATCCATGGGCAGATTGCCAGAGGACGCCTTTGTACAATCTGCAGCGCAGGCCGCCTGGGCAATCGGATTGGCAAACAGGATCGCCTCCGGATTGATCAGGTTGTTCAGTTCTGCGTCCTGCCAGAGAGGGTCGATTTCCGAGATATAGGCGACATCGAATTGCGCACTCTGCATGCAAAGCCCGTCAACGATCACACCCAGCCAGGAAATCAGCGGGTAGAAGTAATAATGCGCCTGCCAGCGCGACCCGGTGCTGCCGCCGTTTTGCTGGGTGGCCGAGGACTTACCGAGCGACAGCAGCCCGAAATCCATTTCAAAGCCCATGTTCACGAAGCAGCCGGGCTCATTCGCCACATCAACCAGCCGCGCGGGTTCCCAAAGGCCAATGGACAGGCCAAGCCGGGGCGGCACACCAGGACAGACGCAGAGCGGGAAAGTCTGGTTTTTTGTATCCGGACGGCTGGCGCCGAAGCTCAGGCTCAAACCGCCGATGGAAATAGGAAAGATGCAGTCCCAGCACACCTCAGTGATGGGGTTCAGGAACCGCTTGTTGCAGATTGCAGCCGCCTGGGTGGCCCCCAGCATCACGGCAAAGGCAATCACCAAGGCCTGCAGAACCGGTTTCATTGCACGCATGTTCGAGCCCTCCCTCACCGGCACCAGGACTTGCGCTTGCCGCCCGCATAGGGCCGCGCAAGGCCTTCGGTAATCAGGAAATCACGTACAGGCAGGCCGCCCGCGTAAGCCTCTGCCAGGAACCGGCCGTATTTATCGCGCCGCGAATCCAGGACCAGATCCAGCCCGCCGTTCTGCCGCACGATCTCTAGCAGCCGCTCCTTGGCGGCATAGCCGCGCGCGCGTTCGCTTTCGCAGCGGGCATTGCGGGTTTCCGGCGTATCAAACCCCTTGAGGCGATAGCGGTCTTTGCCCTGCGCAATGGTATCGCCATCAATCACACAAATCCTGGAGGCAGGCAGGAACTCCATTTCCCCTGCGCCCGCCCCTGGCTTCAGCCAATTCAAAATCAAAGCCAGGCCCAGCAGGGCCGCCAAAGATAAAACCCTGCTCATTGCAGCACCTCCCCACCCTTCGCGAGCACGATTTCTTCCACCTGCATGACGGGATCCGCGCGCTGCACCACGGCGGGCACATTGCGGATGCCGAACCGCTTCACCAGCACAGCATCCTGATCGAAGTAAAAGCGCCGGCCATGCTCCCGCATCAGGCCCAGCGGATCCCCGTTCACCAGCACCAGAAGCGTGTCCAGCTCGTTGCCTCCGGCCAGCGCAAAGGCCACCTGATCCGGATCATCACCATCAATCAGCACAATGCGCTTTGAAAAGCGGGAATAGGCCATCGGGTTCACAACCGTGCCAGCACGCGCGAAGACCCGGCCCTGATGGTCTGCCAGATCCTCTTTCAGGGTGATCGACATATCGACCTCCCAGACCGCGTATTCCTCCGCCTTCCCGAGACCCTGAACCGGACGCGGCCGGTTCACATAGGCGCGCGTGGTGTCCTGCATTTCCTGCCGCATACGATCCAGCTCGCCAGCGGCTTCCATTTCCAGTAGCCGGTTTTTGATCGTGTCCAGAAGCGAAGGTTCAGCTACCTCGAACAACGGCCCGTGGGTGCCGAGATCTTTGGCTGCCCCCTGCCCTGCGGCAGCGAGCAGCAGCACTGCGGACACCGGGAGAATACGGGCAGCGCTCATTGCAAGACCTCCTGCAGCTCGCTCCAATGGGGAAAGGGGATTTCCACTCCTGCAGCGATGACCTCTGCCACCGGCCGCGGGCCGATCACCGCATAGCGGCTGTCCAGGCTGTCCGGGCTGTCCCCGAAGACGGCAATCATGCCCTTCGGCACCGCATCGCCCTGCCAGAGCGGAGCAACCAGAGCGCCATCCTTCAGCTGCCCTTCGACGCAGATGCCATTGATGCAGAGCCTGTTTCCCGAGCGCTGGACGGTGTCACCGGCAACCCCGGCAATCCGCTTGGTCAGGTAAAGCTCATGGCCGCCAAACTTTCCTTGCAGCACCTCCGGCAGCTCAATGGCCGCTATCAAACCGGGCCGCAGGATCAGCGGCCAAGTCACCATCGCATAGGCATTGCCCTGCAAGCTGCCGGTCGCATTCACAACCAGCCTCCCAAAGGCCAACCCGTAATATCCGGCAGCCGTCACTGCCAGAGCGGGCAGGATCAAAGCCAGCTTAAAACGACCCATCGCTCAGCACCTTTTCCATGATGGTTCCGGTGACATCTGCGGCGGGAAAGCCTGCAGTTGACAGAATGGCCCCCTTGCGCACGACAACCTGGCCGGTCTTGGCTGACAGCCGGTCGATTTCCCGCTGAACAGCCTCTTGGAACGCTGGCAGGCTGTCCGCGAACTTCTCATCCGGCACCCGGCCATCAGACCAGATCACATACATGGTCAGGCTCTGTTCCGGATCAAAAACCGCAACCCCTGAGGCCGCATCAGGCGCCCTGTCCGGCAGCAGCAGCACAGCGAAAGCCGCTGCTTGAACCGCTGCAACCAAAGCAAGCGCAATGAGGGTTTTTGTCCGCCAACTCATGCCCCCTCCCCCCGCTCAACAAGGGTCTTGATGGCATCCACCGTGCTCATTCCCTGGGCCTTGTACTGGTTCATCCGCTCAACCGTCGCGCCCTTGGAGGAAAACACCGCCAGCGAGAACGGATCGAGCAGCAAACGCCCATAAGCAAACCCCTCCGGCATCTGGATCGCGAGTTCGGAAAAACGCCCCGGAACCGATGTCAGCGACTTCAGAAGCATTTTCACCGGCGGATCGATGCTATCCAGCGCGTCGATGCTCTCAGGTTTCTGAGCCAGGAAGATCCGGTAGTCGGAGTTTTCCAGGCAAACACTGGCGGCCGGGTTGGCCTTATAGTCCTGCATCGACTGCGTGCCGGTGATCAGTGCCCCGGTGTATTTCCGGGCGCGGCGCACAACGCCTTCGATGAACCTGGCAGTCCCGGCGCCCTTCAGCAGATCCCAAGCCTCATCGATCACGATGGCTGTCGGCGTGGAGCGGGAGGTTTTGAACATCAGTTCGGTGCCAAGGAACATGACGATCTGCAGAATGGTCGCCTCAAGCCCCGCCTGCCCCTTGATGTCGCTCAGCTCCACCACCGTGAACGGGGCATCCAGCGAGATATTGGCCTCGCCTTCAAAGTAATGGCCGTAAGCACCGCCACGGGAATACCGGTCGAGCTTGCGCACCACATCCGGCAGCCGCGGCTCATTTTTGGCCGCTTCATTCAGCCGGTCGCGCACATCGGTGATTTCTCCGTCGCGGCCTTTTTCATCCCAGACATTGGCAATGGCCGCGCGAATGTAATCCTCTTCAACCCCTTCGACCCGCCCGCCGGTATGGCCGCCAAGGTCAGCCATTGAAGAGACAACACGGGTAACCAGTTCGATGGCATCGGTCTGGTATTCGTCCTGTCCCATGGAACCCGCATCAAGCAGGGAAAAAGGGTTGAGGCGGTTCTTGGTTTGGCCATCAAATGCAATGTGCTTGCCGCCCAGGATCTCAGCAGGCGTCTTGAACGAATAACCGTCCTCAATCACCAGAAAGTTGCCGCCTGACGTGTAAATACCGACAGCCATTTCCTGCATGAACACCGATTTGCCAGCACCGGATTTACCGACCACTGCGGTGTTGTAGTTCCCCGAGGAGCGGAAGTTATTGAGCTGAAAAATCTGTCCCTGGCGGCCTGCCAGCAGCATTCCGGAGCCGCGGGAATTGCCCATCCACTCGCCATGCACCGGCAGAAATGCCATTGCGGCGACGGATTTCATATACCGCATACGCATCTGGCGCCCGAAATCGGTCATCATCTTTCCCGAACAGCCAAACGGCAGACTGGCAAGGAACAGCGGAAGCTGCAGATAGGTATCCTTGGAAAGCTTGATCCGCTGGCGCCGGTAGATGGATTCCACCTCACCGGACGCCATCTGCGCCTCTGTTGCACCGCCCTTGGCATAGGCCACGATGGTATAGAGTGTCTCAAACAGCCGTTCACCGGCCTGGATTTCAGCGGCAAGGTTGTCCAGCTCCGCCTTCTTCTCTCCAAAGTTCGGAATGAACTTGCCAAAGGCGCTGTTGGCCGCGTGTTCCGCCAT
>JBFOLS010000049.1:0-4628 GCA_040830225.1 Leisingera sp. | reverse complement strand
GGCAGGTTCGGATCCTCTTCCGGCGGCACGTCAGCAGCGCGGCGGACCCGCACCGCATTGGCAATCTTCTGCGACACCCGGTCCTCCGGGGATGCGCCGTCTTCGTGAAGCTCGTCCGTTTCAAAGGCCTGCGCCTCATCCGAATAGGGTTCTTCCGCCTCAGCTTCAGGCGCGGCACGGCGGATCAATCCGGGCACACGTGATAGCAGGCCAGCTTTGACGGGGGCTTCAGGTTCCTCCTGAACGGTCTCAGCCGCATAGACATCGTCCGGATAGTCTTCAAACATCTCCGGTTCGGCCGCGGCATCGGCGTATTCCTCGGCGGCCTCGGCGCGGGCCGCGCGTTCCTTGCGGTATGTCAGGGCTGCCTGCAGGCCGTTCGAAGCGCCCCGGCCCAGCAGTGCCGCAACCGCGCCGTAGGCCAGGATCAGGCCGATCAAGACCTTGTGCAGGCCCTTCTTCACCTCAGGCCAGGTGAACCCCAGGACGGCGCAGCCAAGCGCCAGCATGCCAGCAGCGCTGAGCAGGGACATGATCTTGACCATGAAATGAAGGCTGACAGGCAGCAGCGCCAGCAGCGCACCCAGGAAGGTGTAGCCAACCATGCCGCCCAGGCCGAAGTCATAATTTTGCTGCCAGGTGGAGCTGGCATTCAATGTCTCCATATGGAGGGCCACCACCAACAGCCAGGGCACCGACAGCAGCAGCGGCCAGACCACCCGGTCCTCGCCCCGGTGCAGCACAAAGCGCACGCCCCAGGCCGACAGGAAGAGCGGGAGCGCCCAACCGGCCTTGCCGAACAGGGTGATCAGAATGAACGAGACAGAGGCACCGGGCCTGCCCAACCAGTTCTGCACCGGCGCATCAGTGGAAACGGTCCAGTTCGGATCCTCGGGCGTATAAGAGCCCAGCATGGCAGCAACCACCAGCCCCGCCAGGATCAGGCCAATGCCGATCAATTCTTTACCGCGCTTTTCAATGGCCGCCTGCATATTGCTGTCAAGCAGCGGATCGCGGCTGCGGGTTTGAAATGCCATGCCTACCTCAGTTCCGTTTCCTTGGCCCGCTCCCGCTTTTTTCCGCAGGTTCACGAGCCCGTCCGATTATTGATCTTGGCTGCGCGGCCCCCAGCCAAGGGCCGCTCAGCAGAATTTCAGTAAAGACAGCCGCGCAGCGTGCTCAGCGCCTTGCGGGTCTCCTCGGCGGGGGCCACCAATGCCACCCGGAAATATGTCTCGCCCGGGTTCTGCCCCGGTTCGCCTTGCGCCAGATAGGCGCCGGGCAGCACCCGCACGCCGGTCTCCTTCCAAAGCTTCAGCGCGGCCTGCTCGCCATTCTCCACCGGAAGCCAAAGGAAGAAGCCCGCTTCGGGCGCCAAGTAACCGTTGAGACCGGCAAAGACCTCATCAGCGATTGTGTATTTCTCCTGGTAAAGCGCGCGGTTCTCCACCACATGCGCCTCATCAGCCCAGACCTTGGCCGCCGCCGCCTGCAGCGGTGCAGGCAGCGGTGCGCCGGAGTAAGCGCGCAACTGCTTCACCCGCTTGATGGTCTCGGGACCCGCAGCAATCAGGCCGGAGCGCAGGCCCGGCAGGTTGGAACGCTTGGACAGCGAGTTGAACAGCACCACGCGTTCCGGGTCGGCGCCCAGCTCCTGTGCAACGGTCAGCGCGCCCACGGGCGCCTCGTCGCGGTAGATCTCGGAGTAGCATTCATCCGCGAAGATTCGGAAATCATACTTCTCAGCCAGCCGAATCAGCCGGGTCCAGTAATCGCATGAAGCCACAGCCCCCTGCGGGTTGGCCGGCGAGCAAATATAGGCCGCGGCGGTGCGGTTCAGCACATCCACGGGCAGGTTCTCATAGTCCGGCAGGTGGCCAGTGGCCGCAGTTGCGGGCACAAACACCGGCTCTGCCGCGACCGAAAGCGTGGCCACCATGTAGACCTGGTAGAAAGGGTTCGGGATCAGCACCACAGGCTTTTGCCCGTTCTTCTGCTCCGGACACAGCGCCATAGCTGCATTGTAGAGACCCTCGCGGGTGCCGTTCAGAGCCATAACCTGGGTTTCAGGATCCACCGTCACGCCATAGCGGCGATTGATCCAGTCAGAGATGGCACCGCGCAGCTCGGGCGTGCCGTCGTTGTTCGGGTATTGGTTAAACCCGGCTGCGTTTTCGGTGATGACATCGGTGACCCAGGCCGGAAACGCATGTTTCGGCTCGCCAATGGTCATATGCACCACATCCCCGCCAGGGGTGTGATGGTCCAACAGCGCCCGCAGGCGCGGAAATGCGTAGGCTGGCAGGTTCGAAAACCGCTCAGGAAAATCCATGTCTTATGCCTCGGTCACGGGATCATTGGCGCCCCGTTTGCGCCTTAGGTTACAGAGGGCAGAGGGATGCGTCCACCCGGTGAGTGGCCCGATGGGCCAAATGTGGCTTTCAGGCCAAGGCGGCCTCGATCGCGGCGCCGGTGCGCAGGAGCGCCTCCTCGCAGTCCGGCTGGCCCAGCACTTGCAGGCCGCAACTCGGCGTGCCGGTGGGCAGCGACAACCCGCACAGCCCCATCAGGTTGCCGATCCGGGTGTTGCGCAGCGCCAGCAGGTTGGACTGCACGTAATAGCCGTGATCATTTTGCAGCCGCTCCATGTTCGGCGGCAGGATCGGGGACACGGGGCTGAGGACCCCATCAAAGCCCGCCACCGCACGATCCCAGGCCATCCGGCACTGCTCCAGCTTGCCCCAGGCCGCGACATAGTCCGAGCCGCTGAATTGGGCGCCGGAGCGGAAACGTTCCAGGATTTCTGCATACATCAGCTGCGGCGCGGCCTCGATCACGTCTTTCCACAGCCCGTAAGCTTCTGTGGTGTAGAGAATCGGACTGAGACCCATCGCCTCCTCCAGCGCCGGAACCTCCAGCGGGACAATCTCAGCCCCGGCATCTCTCATCTTGTGCAGCGTCTCCTGGTAGGCAGCCGCAATCTTTGGGTCCAGGTCGTTCTGCGCGACAGTCTGCAAATCCGCAAATCGGCGCCCTTTGAGCGACGCAGGTTTGCGCAAATCCGGCCCCGGTATGCCTTCCAGCACGCCAAGCAGCAGGCCGGCGTCTTCAACGGACCTAGCCAGCGGACCGATAGTGTCGAACTTCAGGCACAGCGGAACCACGCCCTCCAGGGTGACCCGCCCGGAAGTGGTCTTGAGCCCCACCAGATCGTTCCAGGACGACGGGATGCGTACTGAGCCGCCTGTGTCCGAACCAATGCCTGCGGCTGCCAGCCCATAGGCAACCGAGGCCGCTGCCCCGGAGGAGGATCCGCCCGGCGCCGCCTCCGGATCATTGACGCAAGGCGGGGTTTCCTTGACCGGGTTGAAGCCGAGACCGGAGAACGCCAGCTCGCTCATATGGGTTTTGCCGAGGCAGACGGCGCCTAAAAGCGTCGCGTTGCGCAAAACGGTTGCATCCAGCTCCGGCACCCGGCCTTTCAGCAGGTCCGAACCGGACTCGGTTGCCGTGCCCGCGCTGTCGAACAGGTCTTTCCAGCTGATGGGCACGCCGTCCAGAAATGACCGGCGCAGACCCAGACCGGCCCGCACCTCAGCAGCTTCAGCCTCGGCCAGGGCGCGGTCATGCGTCACTTTAGTGTAGATCCGGTCTTTCAGCGGATGGGCATCTATTGCATCCAGATAGCCCCGCGTCAGCGCAACCGGGCTGATTTCACCCGCCTCAATTCCCCGCCCCAGATCGGCGGCCGTCATTGTCAGCCAGTCTTGCATGCGCCCAGTCTCCCCAAAGCCGTTCACCGGGACGGTAGCGGCAGCAGGACGCAGGCACAATCCCGCGGTTCCTGCATGGACAATCCCGCCAGCAGGCGCATATTGCGGGGCATGAAAAATGCGTCCGATATCCTGATCGTGGGCGGCGGGTTGAACGGCCCTGCTCTTGCCCTGGCCCTGGCGCAGACCGGGCACAGCGTCACCGTGGTCGACTCACTCACGCCGGACAAGCTTGCTGACGAGGCCTTTGACGGGCGCGGCTATGCGCTGGCGCTGGCCTCGCAGCGGCTGCTGCAGCAAATCGGCGTGTGGCGGCACGTTGGAGACAACGCGCAAGCCATGCTGGAGATCAAGGTGACCGACGGCCATGCGGGCCAGGGGCCGTCGCCGTTCTTCATCCATTTCGACCATGCCGAGCTGGAAGAAGGCCCGATGGGTTATATGGTCGAGGACCGCTACCTGCGCCGCGCTTTCTTGCAGGCAATGGAAGATGCGCCGGGTATCACCCTGGTATCAGGCCGCACAGTGGTGGCGCAGGCACCGGATCCCACCGGCGTGACCGTCACGCTGGACGATGGAGGCGAATTGCGCGGCCAGGTGTTGGTCGGCTCGGACGGACGGCGCAGCGGCACTGCCCAGCGCGCCGGCATCAAGCGCACCGGCTGGGACTACGGCCAGACCGCGCTGGTCTGCGCCATCGACCATGAAAAACCGCATCACGGCATTGCCCACCAGTTCTTTATGCCGCCCGGACCGTTGGCCATCCTGCCACTGCCGGGCAACCGTTCCTCCATCGTTTGGAGCGAGCAGACAGAGACAGCCAAAGCAATCCACGCCTTGGATGACGAAGGCTAT
>JBFOLS010000048.1:0-2612 GCA_040830225.1 Leisingera sp. | reverse complement strand
GTGTCACGCTGCGGCGCAGTGCAGCCTTCCAGGTAGGACACGTAAGAGCCCTTGTCGGCAATGATCAGGGTGCGTTCGAACTGGCCGGTGTTTTCCGCGTTGATGCGGAAATAGGTCGACAGCTCCATCGGGCAGCGCACGCCCGGCGGCACATAGACAAAGGAGCCGTCCGAGAACACAGCCGAGTTCAGCGTCGCATAGAAGTTGTCGGAGACCGGAACCACCGAACCCAGGTATTTCTTCACCAACTCGGGATGTTCGCGGATTGCTTCGGAGATGGAGCAAAAGATGACGCCTGCTTCCTTTAGCTCTTTCTGGAAGGTGGTGCCGACGGAGACGGAGTCGAACACCGCGTCCACAGCGACCTTGCGGCCTTCTTCCGGGGCCTCGCCTGCGCCCTCAACGCCCGCCAGAATCATTTGTTCTTTCAGCGGGATACCCAGCTTTTCGTAAGTTGCCAGAAGCTTGGGGTCGACCTCGTCCAGCGACTTGGGCTTCACTTCCATCGATTTCGGGCGCGCGTAATAATACTGGTCCTGGAAGTCGATTTCCGGATAGCTGACCATCGCCCAGTCGGGCTCGTCCATCTGCTCCCAGCGCTCAAAAGCCTGCAGGCGCCATTCGGTCATCCATTCGGGCTCTTCGTTCTTTTCCGAGATCAGCTTGACGATATCGGGGTTCACGCCCTTAGGCGCGTATTCCATCTCGATATCGGTTTCCCAGCCGTATTTGTAAGCACCGCCAACCTCGCGGACGGCGTCCACGGTTTCCTGATCAACACCTTCTTTGACTTGGGTCTGGTCCAAAGCGGCCATTGTCTTCTCCTCACTCACGCCGCGCGGGCGCGATGTTTCTTTTCTTTCTGCAGCCACGTATCGGCAAAACGCAGCACATCTTCTTCCGTCGTCTCCGGCCCCAGCGACACGCGCACCGCGCTTTGAGCTGTGGCCTCGTCAAATCCCATGGCGGTCAGCACGGCGCTGGCGCGCACCTTGCCGCTGGAACAGGCGCTGCCCGCACTGATCGCAAAACCTGCAAGGTCCATCTGCATGACCTGGGTTTCGCCCTTCCAGCCCGGCGTCGCAAAACACAAAGTGTTCGGCAGCCGCTCCTGATCCTTCCCGACAAAAATAGTATGGCTTGTGCCAGACACAAGCGCCTTTTCTAGAATATTTCTAAGTTCTGCAACCCTATCCCAGACACCATTTGCCAGATCTTTTGCAGCCGCTTCAGCTGCAGCGCCGAAACCCGCAATTCCAATGACATTTTCAGTACCTGAACGGCGGCCCATTTCCTGGCCTCCGCCCTTAATCTGGGCTGGCAGATCAGTGCCGCGCTTGATCACAACCGCTCCGATGCCCTTGGGGCCGCCCAGTTTATGGGCCGAAATCAGAGCCATTTGCGCACCCAGCCAATTAAAGGCCACCGGCAGCTTGCCAAAAGCTTGCGTCGCGTCGGTGACAGCCAGCCCCTCGGGAAGTCGCTGCACGATTCCAGTTTCCGAGTTGGCCAGCTGCACGGTTGAATGAGCGGGGTCGCTGACTTGCACTGCACCTTCCGGCGTTACCGAAAGGTCCTCAACGGCCCACGACCGAACGGCATCATGCTCCACCGCAGCACCATGCAGCCCGCGGCCCGCCAGCGCCAGAGAAGCGCCCTCAGTTGAGCCGGAAGTGAACACAATATCAGCCCCGTCCGCCCCGAAAGCCGCCGCAACCTGCGCCCGCGCCTTCTCGACCAGCGCCTTGGCCGCGCGGCCTTCTGCATGCACGGAAGACGGGTTGCCGCAGACATCCATCACCGCAATCATCGCGTCCCGGGCCTCGGGGCGCAGGATCGATGTGGCATTATGATCGAGATAAACACGAGTCATGGAGTCATCTTTTCACGGAGCTTTTCAGCCTCATAAGGGGTTTTGTACAGATCTGCAAAGGCCTCGGCATAATCGAGGCGCAGTTGGTAGGTGTTGCCCGGTTCCAGAAAATACGGTGCTTTCCCGGCGGTGTCCTCAAACATGCGGATCAGCAGATGGCCAGGCACCTCGATATGCGTCCTGGGCGGGCCTGTCATCCAATTATACAACCGGCCCCAGAAATGGCGGGAGCGGACCCAAGCGTTCTGGGCGGTCGCCGTAGCCCGGAAGAGGAAAATGTAGACTTCACTTGCCGTCAAACCCGCAAAGGCCAAGCGTTCGATCCAAGCGCTTCGCATCGAGCGTTCGCTACCCTGCACATAGTGCTTGTCTTCAGATGCTGCCGCGCCAATCATAGGCGCTAGCGCACCAAAAATCTCAAAGTCCTCAGGCCTTTGCGCAGAGAGGTCTATTCCATCCAAACCGCATATTGCCGGGTAGCTGCTAAAGTCGGGCCGCACTGTCAGTCATCCACGACCGCAAACAGGCTTGGCACTGCCGGGCACGGCGCCAGGTCGTTCTTGATTACATCGGACAGGCGGGGTTGGTGGAGGGACACGGAGACATGCGCGCTGAGGGGTTCCCAAAGACGGGTTGGCAGAGGCAGCGCCCCGCTGGCCGCCAAAGCACCGGGGGAGGCCGCCCCCCCGTGGACCGCGTCCACCGCTTCATCTAACGGGGGGCGGACCGCGGCCCACCC
>JBFOLS010000047.1:0-4814 GCA_040830225.1 Leisingera sp. | reverse complement strand
GCCCTCGACGTCATCGCCCTCAGCCCCGAGGTCATCGCCGACACCCTGGGCGCCATCCTCAAATACCAGGACGATATCGCCCGCCTGCACGGATCCGAGGCCAAGCGCCTCCTCGACCAGGCCCGTGCCAGCCTGGACGCAGCCTGATGCGCCTTCCGGCCGGAAACACCCCGGGGCCGCGCCCCCAAAAGAGCCTCATGCCTTTCATCTTTCCCCAATTACTCCGGGGGTATGGGGGCAGCGCCCCCATGAAGGCACATGCCTGACACTCCGCCGCTGACCCTGCCGGACCATCCCAAGCTGGTCCAGAACCTCACCCATTTCGCGCGTGCCCTGCGCAAGGCAGGCCTGCCGATCGGCCCCGGCCGGGTGCTGGATGCGGTGGAGGCGGTGGCAGCGGCGGGCTTCACCAGCCGCGAGGACTTCTACTGGGCCCTGCACGCCTGCTTTGTCACCAAGCCCGAGCAGCGCACGGTTTTTGCCCAGGTCTTCCGCCTGTTCTGGCGCGACCCGCGCTATCTGGAGCACATGATGGCGGCGATGCTGCCTGCGATCCGCGGCGTGCAGGAAGAGCGCGCCGCCAAACCGGCAGAGAAGCGTGCGGCCGAAGCGCTGCTGGATGGCATGCAAGACCCGGCAGAGGTGCCGGAGAGCGAAGAGGACGGCACCGAGGTTGAGGTCGACTCGACCCTTACCATGTCGGCAGAGGAACGCCTGCGCACACTCGATTTCGAACAGATGAGCACCGCGGAAATTGCCGCCGCCAAACGCATCCTTGCGCAGCTGAAACTGCCGGTGCAGCCGATCCGGTCCCGCCGGCTGATGGCGGCACGGCGCGGCGAGCGGGCCGATTGGCGCCGCACTCTGCGCAACGCGATGCGCCGCGGCGGCGACCTGCAGGAAATCGCCCGCGCCAAACGCCGCATCCGCTGGCCCAATCTGGTGGTGCTCTGCGATATTTCCGGCTCGATGAGCCAGTACAGCCGCATCATCCTGCATTTCCTGCACGCTGCCGCCAATGCCAAGGGGCAGGGCTGGGCCCGGGTGCACGGCTTCACATTCGGCACCCGCATCACCAATATCACCCGCCACCTCGCACAGCGCGATGTGGACGCTGCCCTGGCCGCTGCCGGCGCTGAGGCGCAGGATTGGGAGGGCGGCACCCGCATCGGCGACTGCCTGCATGCCTTCAACCGTGACTGGTCGCGGCGTGTCATGGGGCAGGGGGCGGTGGTGCTCTTGATCACCGACGGTCTCGACCGCGGCGATCCGGAAGCGCTGGCCAAAGAAATGCAGCGGCTGCAGCTCTCCGCCCGCCGCCTGATCTGGCTGAACCCCTTGCTGCGCTGGGATGGGTTCGCGCCCAAGGCCCAAGGCATCCGCGCCATGCTGCCCTACACAGACAGTTTCCGCGCCGGCCACTCCATCGCCTCGCTGCAGGACTTGGCGCAGGTGATCTCCAGCCCCTCCGACGCAGGTGAGAAGGCGCGGCTGATGGCTCTGCTGTAGCGCAATTCCGGCTTGAAACCCGGAGCGTAAGTACCGATTTTGACTGCAAACACCCCAGCCGGGGCCGGGAGAGACGCTGATGCAGAATACCGCCACCTTCGAAAACGCCCCGGAGACCGCTCTGGAGTGGCATCAAAGCGGCACGGGCGCGGCGCTTGCCACAGTGGTCCAGACCTGGGGCTCGGCGCCGCGGCGCACCGGCTCGCAGCTGGTGGTCTCGGGGGATGGGCAGATCGAAGGCTCCGTCTCCGGCGGCTGCGTCGAAGGCGCGGTTGTCATGGAAGCACTGGAGGCGCTGGAGGATGGCAAGCACCGGCTGCTGGAATTCGGTGTCAGCGACGAGGACGCTTTTGCCGTGGGTCTTGCCTGCGGCGGCACCATCAAGGTGCTGGTGGAACCGGTGGGTTCCGCGTTGCCTGAAGCCCTGCTTCAGGAACTTGTGCAAGCCCGCGCGGGCCGTGAACCTGTTGCCTATGAAGTGAACCTCACCACCGGTACCCGCCGTCTGGCGCGCGGCGGCTATCCGGACCGGATGCGCATGGACCGCTCCGGGCTGGAGGAGGACGGTGAGACTTTCGTAGCCGTCCACAACCCGCCGCTGCGGCTGGTGGCGGTAGGCGCGGTGCATATCACCCAAGCCTTGGTGCCAATGGCATGGATTGCGGGCTACGACCCGGTGATCATCGATCCCCGCGCGGCCTTTGCTGCACCGGAACGCTTCCCCGGCGAAACCTTGATGGACGACTGGCCCGACGAGGCGGTCGAGAAGCTCGGCCTCGACACCCGCACCGCTTTGGTGCTTCTGACCCACGACCCCAAACTGGACGATCCGGCCTTGCAGGCGGCGCTGGCGGCGGACGTATTCTACATCGGTGCGCTGGGCAGCAAGAAAACCCACGCCGCCCGCGTTGCCCGGATGCAGGAGGCGGGTTTCAGCGAAGACCAGATTGCTCGCATTCACGGCCCCATCGGCCTTGATATCGGCGCGGCAGGGCCGGCAGAGATTGCGGTTTCCATCCTCTCGGAAATGACCGCCGTCCTGCGCGGAAAACTGCCATGAAGTTCGGCCCCGTCCCGCTGAAAGAGGCCGCAGGCGCGATCCTCGCCCATTCGCTGCAAGGCGCCTCGCGCAAGATCGCCAAGGGCACGGAACTCAGCGACGCGGACCTTGCCGACCTCGCAGCAGCGGGACACACCGATCTCACCGTGGCGCGGCTGGAACCGGGTGACACGCATGAGGACGCCGCTGCCGGGACATTGGCTAACGCTTTGGTGCCGGACCCGGCGGGGCAAGGTATCCGCATCTCCGGCGCGGGCACAGGCAGGGTGAACCTTTACGCCGCGCAGGCAGGGCTGGTGCGGCTGGACCGGGCAAAGCTCGAGGCTTTCAATGCCGTTGACCCGATGATCACCATCGCCACGGTGCCGGATTACCACCGCGCCGACGCCAACGGCATGATTGCCACGATCAAAGTGATCTCCTACGCAGTGCCCGAGGACGCCGTCCGCCAGGCCTGCTCCGGAGCGGCGGGCGCCATGCAGGTGGTGCCGCCGGTCTTTACCCGTGCCACGCTGATCGAAACCCGGGTGAGCGAAGACGCCCCGTCCGACAAGGGCCGCGCCGCGATGGCCGGCCGCTTGCACCGGATGGGCATCAGCCTGTCCGGGCGGGTGGTGGTCCCGCACCGCGAAGCGGACCTGGCAGACGCCTTGCGGCAAGCGCCGGGCGAGCTGCTGTTTGTCCTCACCGGCTCCGCAACCTCCGACCCGATGGACGTGGCCCCGCAGGCGGTGCGCCAGGCGGGCGGCACCGTCACCCGCTTCGGCATGCCGGTCGACCCCGGCAATCTGCTGTTTCTGGGCGATTTCCAGGGCAAGCCGGTGATCGGCCTGCCGGGCTGTGCCCGCTCTCCAGCCCTGAACGGGGCCGACTGGGTGCTGGAACGGGTGATCTGCGGCATCCCCGTCACTGCCCGGGACATTGCCGCAATGGGCGTCGGGGGGCTGTTGAAAGAGATCCCGACCCGCCCGATGCCGCGCCGCGATGCAGAAGGCTGAGTGCCGCTCCGCAGCATCCCTGCGGCCCGGAATTTGTGACGTTGGGTCACAACCTTAGGTAAGTTCTGCTGACGCACATTTTACCGCCGCATGAGGCCCGAAAGGGCTTCGCGGATCGCCTCGCCCATGTTTAACTCCCCATAGCCAGAATAAAATCAAGCTAAGGGAGGGTACTATGGCCAAGGTCTCAATGACCGTGAATGGCAAGGCTGCCAGCGGCGAAGCCGAAGGGCGCACGCTTCTATCATCATTCCTGCGCGAGGAACTGGGCCTCACCGGCACCCATGTGGGCTGCGACACCAGCCAGTGCGGCGCCTGTGTTGTGCATGTGGACGGCAAGGCGGTGAAAGCCTGCACCATGCTGGCGCTTGAAGCGGACGGCGCCGAGGTGGCAACCATTGAAGGGCAGGCCAACGCCGACGGTTCGCTGAATGTGATCCAGCAGGCGTTTCAGGACCACCACGGGCTGCAATGCGGCTTCTGCACGCCGGGCATGGTGATGTCGGCGGCGGCATTGCTGAAGGACAACCCCAAGCCCAGCGAGCAAGACATCCGCGACTACCTCGAAGGCAACCTGTGCCGCTGCACCGGCTACCACAATATCGTCAAGGCGATCATGGCGGCCTCGGGCCAGGATGTATCCAGCATCGCAGCCGAGTGAGATCACGACCCCAGGCCGGCACGCGGCCTGAGCTGAACAAGGAGTGAGTTACCAAGAGGTGCGCCATAGGCAGCACCCTCCAGGGAGGAAGACCAGACATGCCCAAGGATAACGGCATCGGCGCCAGCCCCAAGCGGCGCGAGGACGTGCGGTTCCTGACAGGAGCCGGAAATTATACCGACGACATCAACGTGCACGGCCAGGCCCATGTGCATTTCCTGCGCGCTGATGCGGCCCATGCAACGATCAATTCCATCGATACATCTGCGGCTGAGGCAATGCCCGGCGTGGTGAAAATCTTCACCGGCGCCGATTTCGCCGAGGTCGGCGGCATCCCCTGCGGCTGGGGCGTCCCCGACCGCCACGGCAACCCGCAGCAGGAGCCGCGCCACCCGATCATTGCCGACGGCACCATCCGCCACGTGGGTGAGATCGTCGCCGCCGTGGTTGCCGACACGCTGGAGCAGGCCCGCGATGCGGCGGAAGCCATCGAACTGGACCTGGGCGACAAGCCCGCGGTGGTCGATATGGCAGCCGCGCTGGGCGAGGGCAGTACCAAGGTGCATGAGGATCTGACCTCAAACCT
>JBFOLS010000046.1:0-2196 GCA_040830225.1 Leisingera sp. | reverse complement strand
GTGGTGGTCTGGTCCGTTGTCTTTGCCGCCACGCTGGCAGGGTTGTGGCAGTCCGAGCGGCTGGTTTCGGTGGCTGAGGCGGATCTGTTTGAAGACGACATCATCCTGAGCGAGGCAACACCCTATCAGCAGATCACCCTGACCCGCTACAAGGAACGGGTACGGCTGTTCCTGGATTACTCGATCCAGTTCGACACGCTGGATGAGCACCGTTACCACGAAAGCCTGGTGCATCCGGCGATGGCTTTGGCGCCCCGGCGCAAGGAGGTGCTGATCCTGGGCGGCGGCGACGGCATGGCGTTGCGCGAGGTGCTGCGCTGGGGCGGGGTGGAGAGCATCACCCTGGTGGATCTGGATCCGCGGGTGACAGAGCTGTTCCGGGACCATCCCGAGCTGTCGGCTCTGAACGGCGGGGCGCTGAGGGATTCACGTGTGACGGTCCGCAACATGGATGCCTGGCAGTTCGTGGAGGACACGGACCGGGTCTTTGACGTAATCATCGCCGACCTGCCGGACCCCAAGAACCTGGCGCTTTCCAAACTCTACACCCGCCAGTTCTACGGGGCGCTGATGGAGCGGTTGAGTGCGCAGGGGGTGATGGTGACGCAGGCGGGTTCGCCGCTCTTTGCCCGCAGTGCCTTCTGGTCGGTGGCAAAGACGCTTGAGGCGGCACGCAACCCTTACGTGCTGGGCGAGGGGCTGCGGGTGAAGCCCTATCACGCCTATGTCCCGAGCTTTGGCGACTGGGGGTTTGTAATGGCTTCGCCGCAGGCGCTGAAACCGCGGGAACTGGTGTTGCCGGAGGGGCTGAAGTATCTGAATGCCGGTATCTGGCAGGCGGCACAGGTTTTTGGGGCGGATACCGGGCCGGTCGCGGCGGAGGTCAATACACTGCAGTCTCATGCACTGGCGGCATATTATCAGGAGGGCTGGGATCAGTGGTTTGAGTGAAGGGTCAGCCCTCCAGTGAGCTCATGTTCCAGGCTGAAAGCAGTTTGGGCAGCGCGATGTCCCAATCCATCACTTCGGACTTCTCCGCCCAATCCTGATACTGCCGGATCATCTCCTGCGCCCGGTGTTCCTCGCCTTTGATAATGTCGCTGAGCTCAGTGCGGTCGGTCTCCATGTCGTAAAGCTCCCAGTCCTGACCGTGCAGGCGCACCAGCTTGAACTGGCCCAGCCGCATAGCGGCGTTGCCCTCGTGTTCGAAGAATATCGGCTGTTCTCTCTCCCAGTCCTTGCCGCGCAGCAGGGGCAGCAGGCTTTCGCCCTGCATCGGCTGGATTTCGTGACCGCCGAGTTCTGACAAATAACCGGCCCCGGTGGCTTCAAGGATCGTCGGCAGGATGTCCACCACATGGCAGGCTGCATGGGACGGCGGGTGTGCGCCGAACCCCTTGGGCCAATGCGCCACCAGAGGGGTGGAGATGCCGCCCTCGTGCACATAGTGTTTGAACAGCCGGAACGGTGCGTTGGAGACATTGGCCCAGGGTTTGTCATAGCTTTGGAAGGTCTGGGCATCGCCGGGGCGCAGGCCGGGCACGTTGCCCATGGTGATCTTCTTCCCGTCATGGGTCACATCCGGATAGAACTGGGCCCAGCCGTCCTCGGCCATGAACTCGGCGCAGCCGCCGTTGTCGCTGAGGAACAGAATCAGCGTGTTGTCGAACTGGCCCAGCCGTTTCAGCGCTGCCACAAGGGTGCCGATTGATTGGTCCATCCGGTCCACCATCGCCGCATAGGTTGCCATCTTGCTGGCCTCCCAGTCCTGACGGCCCTCCTGATCCCAGCGGTGCACGTCCTGATCGCGGGGGGAGATGTCCCAGCTGGTCTGAAACAGCCCCATGGCGTTCATCGTCTCGTGCCGGGCGGTGCGGGTGGCGTCCCAGCCCTTGTTGTAGACCCCGTCATAGCGGGCGATGTCCTCGGGGTGTGCATGAAGCGGCCAATGCGGTGCGGTGTGGGCAAGGTAGAGGAAGAAGGGCGCGTCCTCCTTGGCCGTGTCTTCGATCATCCGGATGGCTTTATCGGTAATCGCATCGGTGAAGTAGAAATCATCGGGCAGCACCTCGACCCGGCTGTCGTCCTCCAGCATGTAGCGGGGCGAGAAGAAATGGGTGGCGCCGTCCATGATGCCGAAGAACCGGTCAAAGCCGCGCTGGCGCGGGGTGGGGTGTTCCACGGCGCCGACTTTCC
>JBFOLS010000045.1:0-10083 GCA_040830225.1 Leisingera sp. | reverse complement strand
TCCTCCGCTGCCAGCCGCTTGGACCAGAAAATGCTCTCTTCGCCGCTCACCGGCTCCAGCGCATCGAAATAGTCCTTGTCCAGCGCCTCCTGCAGCACCAGCGGGATGAAATCCGGGGTCCAGCCCTGGATGGGATGCGGGCTGAAGGCCGGATGGGTCGCCGCAGGCTCGCCCTCATCGTTGCGCGCCTGGCCCTCGCCCGACTGCACCAGCGCCGCGTTCGACGGCTCGCTGAGGGTGATTTTCAAATCAGGACGCGCGCCCTTCAGCACCCGGCCCAGACCGGTCACGGTGCCGCCGGTGCCATAACCCAGCACCACATGATCCAGCCGCTGCCCGTCAAAATCGCCCAGAATTTCCCGCGCGGTGGTGCTCTCATGGATATCGGCGTTGTCCTTGGTTTCGAACTGATGCGCCAGGAACCAGCCGTTGGCCTCTGCCAGTTCCTTGGCCTTCACCACCATGCCAACCGCCTTGTCCTCCTTGCGGGTCAGCACCACCTTGGCGCCCAGCATCCGCATTAGCCGCCGCCGCTCGACCGAAAACCCGTCATGCATGGTGATCACCAGCGGATAACCCTTGGCGGCGCAGACCATCGCCAGGCCGATGCCGGTATTGCCGCTGGTTGCCTCCACCACGGTCTGGCCTGGTTTCAGGCGCCCCTCGCGCTCAGCCGCCTCAATGATGTTCAGCGCCAGCCGGTCTTTGACGGATCCCGCCGGATTGAACGCCTCGAACTTCACATACATGGTGACGTGATCGGGCGCGATCCGGTTCAGCCGGATGGCCGGCGTATTACCCACGGCTTCCAGGATCGAGCCAAACAGCCGCCCGCGGCCTTCGGTTGTGTAAATCATGATCTGTCCCCCAAATCGAAACTGAAGAAAGTGAAAGAGTTGCACAGGAATATGCGCCCCGGGCCGGCCGGCTTCAAGGCAGGCCGCAGCTGCGAAGCGCGATTCAGACCAGCTTCCGCCCGGACTGGCGGTTTGCGGAACCTCGGCCCTGAACCTCCCCTCAGATCCAGATAAAAACCCGGCTGCAACCCTCTAATTAGAAACAAAATTCACCGAAAAACAAAACGTAAAAAAGGGGCGCCAACCGCCCCTTCATCTTTGCAAAAATACTCAAACTGCCGGACTGTCAGCCTGGCGGCTCACTCAGCCGCAGGCGACCCTGCGGGCACCACTTGGTCCATGTTTACGGACGGCTGGTCGCAGCCTGCTTCGCCCACGATCTTCGCAGGCACGCCCGCAACCGTGGTGCAGGGCGGAACCTCCTGCAGCACCACCGAGCCGGCCGCAATGCGGCTGCAATGGCCGACCTTGATGTTGCCCAGCACCTTGGCGCCGGCGCCGATCAGCACGCCATCGCCGATCTTCGGATGACGGTCCTCTTCTTCCTTGCCGGTGCCGCCCAGGGTCACCGAATGCAGCATCGACACATTGTCGCCCACAACCGCGGTTTCGCCGATCACGATGGAATGGGCATGATCAATCATAATACCTTTGCCCAGCTTGGCGCCGGGATGGATGTCGATCCCGAAAATCTCGGAAGTGCGCATCTGGAAGAAATAGGCCAGGTCCTTCTGACCCTGATCCCACAGGTAATGGCTGACCCGGTAGGCCTGCACGGCCTGGAACCCCTTGAAGTAGAGGATCGGTTGCAGCAGCCGGTGGCTGGCCGGGTCGCGTTCGTTGATCGCCATCAGGTCAGCGCGTGCCGCTTCCACCAGTTCACCGCAGGCGGAATAGGCGTCATCCACGATCTCGCGCAGGATCACCATCGACATCTCATTCGACGACAGCTTGGCGGAAATCCGGTAGGACAGCGCCTTTTGCAGCGATTTGTGATGCAGGATACAGGCATGGATCAACCCGCCCATCAACGGCTGAGTGGCGACGGCCTCTTCAGCTTCGCGGGTAATACGGCTCCATACGGGATCCACCGGAGTAACGGCTTGCTGCGTTTTTGCCATGGGACACGATCCTTTCTCGGCTCAGAATACCCATCTAAGGTGGTTTGCAGCAAACGCAAACCCGTGATGAGGCATATTTTTGAAATGAATGAGTCGGATCAGGCGACGCTGAAGCAGCAGATCAATGCGCGTTTGGAGGAGCTGGCAGCAGAGGATGCGCTTGGTGAAGACGCTCAGGGCGTTGTTGAACTTGACCAGCAGATGGTCGGCCGCCTTTCGCGCATGGATGCCCTTCAGATGCAGGCTATGGCCAAGGCGCAGGCAGCCCGGCGCGCTGCAGAGGCACTGCGCCTGCAGGCAGCGCTCGCCAGAATGGACGAAGCGGAGTACGGCTATTGCGAGGATTGCGGCGAGGACATCGCGCTGAAGCGCCTGCTGCTGGATCCGGCGGCGCTCAAGTGCATTTCCTGCGCCTCTGGATAGAACCGGCATAGGTATTCCGCCCCGGCTGCGCCGAGCCGGCCCCGCGCCGTGCGCCAAAAGGCGCGCGGCGTTACGCCCAACGGCTGGCCAGGCAGGTTTCCTGCCGGGAGCAGCGGGCGGGAGAGCCGCCGTCATCTTCTGACAGAACCGACGACAGAAAACCCAGTGTCATCCGGGTGCATTCAAGATAGTCCGGATCATCCAGAAACGGTTCATCCGCCAAGGCAAAGACCCGGGCCGCTGCCGACAGCGAGCCATCGCCCCAGCAAGGATGCACGCATCCGTACAGCGCAGTGTGGGCCAGCCCTTCCGCCGCCCCGCCGAAAATTCGGCGGCACAGGACCGCCCTTGACCCGGGCGGCACCGCCAGCAGCGCCCGGGCAGCGGCGGAAACATCTCCAGGCAGCACCGGCTGCCTCACGCCAGCTCCGCCCGGGCTGCCGGGCCGCCGCCGTAGCGGGCCGAGAGCTGCGACACCTCCAGGGTGTCGCCCGCCTGCACCCCGTCTGCGGCTTGAGCCGCGGCGGGATAGGCCCACTGCGGAGTGCCCGAAACTTCTTCCCGCAGCACAGCGGCGCCCTGCATCACCCGGATCCGGTAAATCTCCGTCTCTTCGCCCAGCGGCACCTCAGGCAGATCCCAGCTGTCGCCCTCGATCCTGGTGCGGCGGACCCAGGACACCGCCACATCGCCGCCCAGCATGCCGCTGAGCCGTAAGTGCACCGGTGCGTAGGGGCGCAGCCCGTTGCCATCGAAGCTTTCCTGCAGATGCACAAATGAAGGATCGTCCAGGCTTCTCCGGGCCGGACCGATCCGGTAGTTCCGGACCCGGCGCCGCTGTTCCGGTGCCAGTTCCATCTGAACCGGCGAACCGTCCAGAAGCACCACATAGGAGCCCGCAGGCCAGATCTCCGGCATCAGCGCATCACTGCCAAGCTGGCCCCGCAGCCGACCGCGCAGCAGATATGTCCGCGGCGCAATCAGCTCCGCCTCACGGAACTGGAACAGTTCCCAGTTTCCGGGTGTGCCGTCGCCAATGGCTGCCGCGTTGGCGCCATTCAAGACGGCCTGCGCTTCCCGGCTTTCAAGCGAACCGGAAATCAGCTTGACCTGCAAGTCGGCGCCCAGGTCCCAGCGGCCCGCACCTGCGGCCATCAGGGGCGTTTCTGTTACGCCCACTACCTGGCGTGCGGCAACCACCTGTTCCAGTTCGTAATTCTCGTCTTCTCCCGATGCGTAGACCGCCACGCTGCCGGGCCAGGCCTCGGCCGTAACTGCGAGATGCGGGGCATGCGGCGCCTCATCGCCGCGCATCAAGGGCAGATCCATGAACAGCGGCAGCACCGGTCCCGGAGCTGCAAAGGCATTCACCCCTGGCAGATCCTCGGCCAGGACGGCGGTGTCGTAGGTTCCGGGTTCGATCCGAACGGCCTCCACCAATTGCGCCTCCGCCTGTTCGACCCGGTCGATACGGTATAGCTGGTTTCCGCTCTCCATAGGCAAGGACAGGACATCTCCGGCCCCAAAATGCAGCATCGACGGCGGCTGCTGCAGCCGCACCGTATCGCGTGAGATCCGTGCCTCAGCGAGCCAGCGACCCACGACCTGGCGTGCCTCCGCCCGGGTCAAGGCCAGCGGCAGCTCATTCCGGCTGACCGCGTGGGTGGCTTCGTCCGGCAATACCGCCTCCACAGAAGCAGCAGCATGATCGCCGCCCCATTCGGTAAACTGCAGCCGCACCCGGCCCGCCAATTCCGCTTCGCTGGCACGGCTCAGTTCGATGGTGCCCTGCAGCTCCTCGCTTTCGGCCAGACGCTCCAGCGGCAGCGCCTCGGCCCCGGTTCCTTTGCGCATGCGGAACTGCAGCACCCCGTCCCGCTCAATGGCGTCAAACCCGTGCCGCAGCATCAGCGGCTGCAGCACCGCGCGGGCATCACTGACATCCGGGTTCACATAGCCGTGCACAACGCCGTAAAGCTGCGAGACATCAAAGTCTTCCAGCCCGGCCGCCCGGCAGATCTCCTCCACCACCGAAGCCAGCGTGCGCTGCCCGGCCCGCCCGTTCAGCCAGTGGCCGCGCAGGTAATTCTCGCCGTCATTCCAGATCTCCAGACGGCTGGGAAACGCCGGAAAAGGCCGCGCGTCCCAGGCCCAGACGTAGGCATTGGACATATCCAGCATCTGCTCTCCGTACTCTTCGGAAACCGGATTGTTTGCCGCCTCGCTCCAATAGCCCAGCACCGCCCCCAAATAGTGAACCTGGATAAGATCGTCCCGCAGACCGTTGGAATATTTAGGCAACTTGGATTCCGAACTCTTAGGGTCCAGAAACTTGTTGGGCTGGTTGGTGCCCTTGTCGATCGCCGCGCAGCCAAGCTCGGTGAACCAGACGGGTTTAGACTGCGGCACCCAGTCCGTCGGCATTTCCTGACGCACCCCGCCGATCCGCTCATGATGCTCATGCAGCCACCAATTGCGGATGTCCTTGCAGCGCCAGATCCAGGGCTCCTCATGCGCGCCGTCGGTGATCGGCGTGCGCAGCTGCGCGGCCTCGGCCTCGGGCGAGTGGTAATACCAGTCAAACCCCTCGCCGCCCTCGACGTTGCTGCGCAGATAGTCCGGGTCATAGATTGCCGGCACCCCTGCCCGGGCATCCAGATGATCCTCGCCATCACGCCAATCGGACAACGGCATGTAGTTGTCGATGCCGATGAAATCGATGTTCGCATCCGCCCACAGCGGGTCGAGATGAAAGTACCGGTCGCCTTCCGGCGACTGGTAGCCCCAGTATTCCGACCAGTCTGCCGCGTAACCGATTTTGGCCTCCGATCCCAGCAGCAGGCGCGCTTCAGCTGCCAGTCCCCGCATTGCCGCCACCGCCGGGAAACCCGCAGCGCCGCGGATTTGGGTCAGCGCCCGCATTTCGGAACCGATGCAGAAGGCTTCAACCCCGCCGGCTGCAGCGCAAAGAGCTGCGTAATGTAGGATAAAACGGCTCAGGCTCCATTCCTCGGGACCACTGTAGCTGACGGTGCCGTCGCCAACGGTGAAATCAGCCGCTGTCACGGTGCCAAAGAAGTCTGCCACTTCGGTGTCAGCACCTGCAGTCCCATCGGGCGAGCCCGGCTGCCCTGGCGCGGCCGAAAGCGTAATCCGCCCGCGCCAGGGCAGATGCGGCTGACTGGCAGCCCCGCTCCAGGGATCGGGCAGCGTATTGCCGTCCGCCTGATCCATCAGGATGAAAGGGTAGAACATCACCCTTAGGCCGCGTGCCTGCATCTCGCGGATGGCCTGCACTACCGATGCATCCGCCGGGGTGCCGCCGTAAAGCGCACCGTCTTCGCCGCTCAGCACTTCCTCCGCAGAACTTCGGGTCACACCGCTGACGCTCCAGGGCATGTTACCCTCGGCGTTCTTGTGCTCGGCCTTGGGTTTCAGGCGGCACTCCCCGCAGCGCAGGTCATTGCCGAACCAGGAAACAATCAGCGAAGCCGCTCCGCAGGAGGGCAGTTCAGCTTCCAGCGCCGTCAGCGAGGTCTTGAGGTCGGACAGCCCTGACGGGCTATGCGCATTGGCCGCCTTGGACGAGCCGGGCCCGCCGGAATAATGCACCACATCCGCCGCCAGCGCATATTCGCCTGTGCCCGGCATCAGCGCCACCCCTTGCACCAGCTGGCCCAGATCCACGGCGTGGCTGCTGCTGCCGGGCTGCTCGGGCCGCAGCACGTCAAAGGAGAACTGCGGCACCCGGTTGCCGAACCGTGACAGATCCAGGTTCTCCATCACCACATAAGCCGTGCCGCGGTAGGCAGGCACCTGACCTGCCCCCTCGATGGCTTCCATCACCGGATCTGGCAACTGGTCCATGGTGCCGCTGTAGACGGTCATGTTGAGATCCTTGGGCGCAACTTCCTCGCCGTCTGCCCAAATCCGGGAAACATGGGCGATTTCACCTTCGCAAAGCGCAACCGCCAGCGACACCGAATAGCTGTAGCGGGTCACCTGCGGCTGGCTCGGGCGGCCCTTGCCGCCGCCGCCGCTGGTGGAAGCGGTCTCCAGAAAGCGCGACGACCAGATCACCTGCCCGCCCAGCCGCATCCGGCCATAGAGCTGCGAAGCCGGAGAGCCCTCGCTGGACTGTGTCAGCCGGAAGCGGTCAACCTTGCCGGTCTCCACCGGGTCCGAGCCGCTGCCCAGCAGCCGTTCGTCGATCAACCGGCCAAGTGTCGCTCCGACGGCCCTGCCGACAACGGCGGAGGAAAGCCCTGCAACCGTGCCACCGATTGTGCCGCCAATGGCCGCGCCTGCAGCCGAAAGAAGGATAGTCGCCATCAGATCTGCTCCTTAGGGAAACTGGAAACGCGCCACGATCCGGCGCTGCCAGGGCGGGCTCAGAGGGCTTTCCACCACCCCGTGGCCCACATAGGCGTGGATAAAGGCGGCACCAGCCCCGCCCTGCATGCGGGCGTTGGCCTCACTGCCGTGTCTCACGTCTTTCGCGACCGCCGACTGCACGCCCAGGTGCTTGGCAACCGAGCTTTCCCGCATCCGGAACAGGAGCACATCACCCGGAGCCGCGTCTTGCAGCGGCTTCTCAACCAGATGCCGCCGCGCTGCCTGCCACAAGGCTTCGGCGCCCTGCGGTTCGGACCAGTCCATGGTATAGGCAGGCGGCGATTCCGGCTCGCTTCCCCGGATTTCACGCCACAGCCCCCGGATCAGCCCCAGGCAATCGCACCCTGCCCCCTTGCAGGACGCCTGATGCACATAGGGCGTTCCGATCCAGCCGCGCGCGGCGCTGACGACCCTGCAGCTCATCTCCGGCTGCCCCCGGTATTCACGCCTGACTGGCGCGGCACCGCCATGGCCCAATCCTCTCCCGGAATATCGGGGAAGCCCTGGAAGTTCAGCAGGTTATTGAACTTCAGCCTGCAAGTTTCCATGCGCTTGTCGCAGCCGGCTTCCAGCCGGACCCTGTCCCCCGGCACCACCAGCGCCCGGATGGGCTCCCACAGAGTGATGCGGCGGCCCTCGGCGCCGCTCTGATCTGCCTTGATCGCAGACCAAAGCCCTTCGGCCTTTCCGCTCAGCACCGTCAGCCGGCCGCCGGTGAACCAATCAAACGCGAACCCCGGCAGTTCCTCCCAGCGGAACACTTCGTTGCGCTCGACGCTTTCGGCGTCCAGTTCCTCGCTGTAGCCCGGTGCAGCCGGATCAAACCGGCAGGCCGCATCGCCCAGCACCGCCGTGCAAGGCTTCTGGTAAATCCGCCCCTGCGGCTGGTTCAAAGCCTCGGTCAGCCCCCGCAGCTCAGCCTCGAAAGCACCGCCTGCCCGGCGGATCTCGCCGATCGAACCTCGGAACTGCAGCCAGCGCATCGTGACATCCTGCCAATTGACCAGCCAGCAGCGCACGTCCGCGCTGTCGAACCGGCCGGCCTCGATGTCCTCCTCGCTCACAGCGGCATCGCTCAGGACACCCAGCGCCTCGGTGTTGTCTACCGAAAGCCCGGTTGCCTGCTGAACCGCACGCGCGGTCAAGCCGCTGCCGGGCTGAAAATCCAACCCGTCAAAGCTCAACACACAGTCATGATCGGTAAAACCCAGCACCGTGCCGTCCCGGCGTTCCACCGCCCAGGCCCGGCACAGGGTTGTGAGGCCGCTTTGCACATGCGTGCGGAACGCATCGGACAGGCTGCTCATACCCGCACCTCCACAACAGGCACCGCAGGCGCTTCGCCCGCCTGGAACGAAGCCACGCTGGTCTGGATACTGCCGGTGTCAAAGCGCACAGGAACGTCGAACTCAAAGCCCGCAACGATGCTGCGCCCCTGTTCCGGCGGATGCGCCAAAGCGACCAGCCCGGTCGCGGTGTCCAATTCGTAGTCTATGCCTTCCTGCAGCTCGTCCTGGTCGATACCGACCCGCACCGTGCCTGCGACCGGCTTGGTGATCGGCCGCTGGTAGGTGAACGCACCCGAGCGGTAAGTCTTCACCAGTTGAAATGCTAAAGTGCTTCCGTCACCGGCCGCGATCACCTGATCACGGAAATCGGCATCGGCGCTGGGCCGGGCGGATTTGTAGTCGCTCCAGTCCTTCCAGCGGAAACCGTAAAGCTGCCCCTGCCGGGCCTCGAAGAATGCAATCAAGGTTTCGATGTCCTCCAGAGAGCGCAGCCCAAGCCCGGCGTCATAGCGGCGCCGGGAATGCGCCCAGGGCGTGTTGCGCTCCTCGAACCCATTGGCCAGCGTCACCACGTCGGTGCGCCGTTCAGGACCGCCAACGGAGCCAAAGCTGAGTGAGGCGGGAAAGCGGACTTCGTGGAAATTCATAGGGATACCCTCCGATCTTTACCGGTTGCGCCCGCCGCGGCTCAGTGCGCGGGACAGCTGCGCCGCAATCTGGCTGCGGCTGCGTTCAAAGCCTTTGACGTCGGGGGTGGAGACATTCATCACCACATTGACCCCGCCGCCGCCCTGGCTGCGCACCCCCAGCGCGCCGTCAGCGCCGCGGGCGAGCGGCAGGATCGCTTCCGGGCCCGCTTCTCCCATCAGCCCGGTGGCACCTCGCATCGGGAAGGCCACCGGCCCGCTCACGATCCCGCCCTTGGCAAAAGGCATCACCTTGCCCTGGCTGAAGGCGGCGCCATTGGCGAAGGGAAGGATGTTGCTGATCAGCGCGCTCAGCCCATCCGTCATCATACCGCTGACATGGTTGGACACCGGTTTCATCGCTGCGTTATAGGTGGTGCGGATCATCGAGCGCGCCAGCGTGTCCATCGCCTCGGACAGGTTGTCTCCGTCGAACACCAACCCGTCAAAAGCGCGCCGCAACCCCTTGGAAAGACTGCGGTCCAGGATCTGCGCATCACGTCCGGTTTCGGAAAAGCCTTGCTTCATCCGGCCCAGAACCTCGGTAAAGGCTGAAGCCATGCCCGAGGCACCGTCCAGTGCTTCGCCCAGAGCCTCACCCTGAAGTTCCAGTTCGGCCATCGAAGATGTGTCAGCCATCTGCAGTCTCCTTGTTCTTCGGCAGGTCCTGCGGCGAAGGAAGATCGGGAAATTCCTCCATCAGCGCCGCCAGCCGGCCCCGCATCATCGGCAGCGGCTGGGCGGCCTCACCCAGCATCAGCCGCAGCTCTGCCGGGGTCAGTTGCCAGAAATCCCGCGGCAGCAGTTTCAACCCCGCCATCCCGGCGCGCATCAGCGCGGGCCAGTCGAGCGTGCTCATGAGGCGTCCGGCATCGAAAAACTGCGCACCACCAGCTCTGCCGCCCCCTTGACCGCCTGCAGCGGACCGCCGCCGATAGTGGCGGCCGCCAACTCCTCGCGGTTCAGATCATGGCCGCCGCCCTGCAAACCGGCCGCCAGCAAGGCCAGCACATCGCGGGCAGAGAACCGGCCTTGCTCAAACCGCTGCACCAGCTCCACCAGAGTGCCTTCCTCAAGTGCCGCCTCCAGCCCCGCCAGCGCGCCGAGTGTCAGCTTCAGCGCGTAAGGCGTTCCGTTCACGAGCAATTCAGCCTCTCCTGCGTGCGGGTTCAGCATCGGATCAGACCGCCGTGAAGCTCAGGGCCCCGGCGCTGGCCAGTGAAAGTTCATAGGTCGCCTCGCCATTGTGGCTGCCTGCATATTCCAGCGCAGTCACCTGGAAGGCGCCCTGCACGATACCGAAATCGGGGAT
>JBFOLS010000044.1:0-3308 GCA_040830225.1 Leisingera sp. | reverse complement strand
TGCAATGATCCGGATGCCGGAGGCCATCGCCCATCTGCCCGCGCGGATGCTCTTGCAGGTGCACGACGAACTGCTGTTCGAGGTGCCGGAAGCGGCGGTGGAGGAAACCATCGAGACCGCCCGCAAGGTGATGGAAAACGCTGCCGATCCGGCAGTGCATCTGGACGTGAAGCTGGTGGTGGACGCAGGCCGCGGCCAGAACTGGGCGGAAGCGCATTAAGGCAAGCGGCGCACTCCCGCCCGGCTTCGATCTCGCGATCTCATCCCGTTGGGGCCAGCGCCGCTGACGCGGCGCGGGGTATGCCCGGCCGCTGCCTCACCGGGTCAAGGGAGCCGCGAGGCTCCGCGCGGCAGCGCGGCTTGCCCTTGACGCGGCCCAGGCAGAAAACAATCAGGCACGCCCCTCAAGGGCAGACCTGCCCTTAGGGGCTTCTCAGCAGAAACACTTGCGCCGCGCCAGCGGCGCCCGGCCCAACGGCTGCTGCTGCATCTTTGATGCAGCTTGCAGCGGGCGGGAGCTTTCCGCTGCGGCTTCACCCGCCTGCAGGCTGTTTCACCAGCTTAGCCACCAGCTTGCGCACCAGCGGCGCGGCGGTGAAGGCAACGGCAAAGGCAATCGGCCAGCTCAGGCTCCAAGCACTCATCCAGGCCGCGGCAAAGCCTTCTCCCAGGCCCAGCGCCCTCCAGGTCGCCACACCGGTCACGATAAAGGACATCAGCCCAGATAACAGCAGGCTGAACAGCAGCGGGGCAAAACGGGCAGGCAGCATCGGCGGTGTTCCTTCCAAGGTCTCCTCTGCCTTATGCAAGCCGCCCAACCACATTTCAATTCATGAATGTGATATTCGCCTGCAGCAGCTCAGCGCATCCATCCGAGACTGTCTTCGGTGCGCTTGCTGGACGGTGTGTATTCGGCACTGACCCAGCCTTCATAGCCGCTGGCATCTATAGCGGCAAACAGCTCCTGAAAATCCACCGGTCCGGTGCCCGGCTCACAGCGCCCGGGCGCAGCACCGATCTGCACATGCACAGCGTGCTGTCCAAACGTCTCCCACACCTGAGCGGCATCGCCATGGATCAGTTGCGCATGGTAGGCATCGTACTGCAGGCCGACATTCGGCCGGCCCACCGCTTCAAGCACATCCATGGCCAGATTGTAGTCATCGAGGAAATAGCCGGGCTGGTCGCCGCCGTTCAGGGGTTCGATGGTGAACTGCTGCCCCGGCGCCCGGTCGGCGGCCCATTGCAGATTTTCGATGAACGTCTTCTGCGCCGCCTCGCCCTTGGCATAGCCGGCCATCACGTGAATCTTGCCTGCCTTCAACGCCTCGGCGTAGCGCAGCACCCGGCGGATGTCGCGCTGGAACCGGTCAACGCCTTCCGGCACTGCCGCGTAGCCCGGCATGCCGCCGGTGTAATTGGGAGGCGGTGCGTTGATCAGCAAAAGCTCCAGCCCGTTGGCCAGCAAGGCGCGCTGGGTTTCCTTGGCTGCAAGCTCGTAAGGGTAGAGGATTTCCACAGCTTCGAACCCCGCCGCCGCAGCGGCCTGGAACCTGTCGAGATAAGGCAGCTCGGCAAACAGCATTGAGATGTTGGCTGCGAATCTTGGCATTGGGTTCCTCCTGGTTTCAAGCTGGTTTATCCCGCACAAATCCATGACGCCAAGAGATAGAAAACGGCGCATTGTCGCTTTCCCGCAAGACCGGGGAGGACGGTTTCTGATGCGGCTGCAGAAAACCGGCGTATTTCCGCTGGATCCCCGATGGATGGCAGTGATGCGCTGAGCTTTGCCCGCGGGAGCTTCTGCCTCGCAGTATGCGCATCAACATGCTGGCGGCGGCTGCAATGATCTCCCGGCCGGCTTACCGGTGTGCGGCCAGGCGGGCTCGGCAGGAATATCTGGAAGTTACTCCGCTTCCAGCTCAGCGGACGGGACCAGCGGGAAGAATGCGCCGCCGGACCAGACGCCGAACCAATCATCATGGTGCTCGCCAAGCTCTACCAGACGGTAGAAACTCTTGCGGTCGATGCGGGCCTCCAGCCCTGCGCGCACCATCACGTAGGGTGAGGGTTCTCCGCTTTCTGCGTCACGCTCGACCCGGATCGGAGTGTCCGGGCCTGCTGCAGTGGTGTCCTCAACATTGGTGGTGAAGCTGATCACCTGATCGCGGCCCGCGCCCTCTGCGTCGAAGTCCACCGCAGCAAAAGGCGCATCCTCGACGGTGATGCCGACCTTTTCGACCGGCGTGACCAGGAAATACTTGCCGTCCTCCAGTTTCAGGATCGAGGCGAACAGTTTGACCAGTTCGAACCGGTTGAACGGGGTGCCGAGGTAGTACCAGCTGCCGTCGCGGGCGATGCGGATGTCCAGGTCGCCGCAGAACGGCGGGTTCCACAGGTGAACAGGCGGCAAACCCTTGCCTTTCTTGGCCGCTTTCACCGACGCGGCGAGGCCTTCAGCACCGGGTGTCACAGCTTTTTGTCCGCTCATTGCTTTTGCCATTTCCTGTCAGCACGATAGAGTAACAGCATATATCCTGAAAACGAGGAATGACATGCCTGAAACCGACGATCTGCTGGCCGGCATCGAGGCGCTGGAAGCCAAGCTGAAACAGGCCCGCGAGTCGATCACCAAGCGGTTCATCGGCCAGGAGCGGGTGGTGGACCTGACGCTGTCGGTGCTGTTGTGCGGCGGCCACGGGCTGCTGATCGGCCTGCCCGGGCTGGGCAAAACCCGGCTGGTGGAGACGCTGAGCACGGTGATGGGGCTGGATGGCAGCCGGATCCAGTTCACCCCCGACCTGATGCCTGCGGATATTCTGGGGTCAGAGGTTCTGGACACCGCGGAGGACGGCCACCGCTCGTTCCGCTTTGTGCCGGGGCCGGTGTTCTGCCAATTGCTGATGGCGGATGAGATCAACCGGGCCAGCCCCCGGACGCAGTCGGCGCTGCTGCAGGCGATGCAGGAGAAGCAGGTGACCGTGGCGGGCGAAGACCGCCCCTTGGACGCGCCGTTCCATGTGCTGGCCACCCAGAACCCGATTGAGCAGGAAGGCACCTATCCCCTGCCCGAGGCGCAGCTGGACCGGTTCCTGCTGCAGATCGACGTGAATTACCCGGACCGCAAGACCGAGCGGGACATTCTGCTGGCCACCACCGGTGCCGAAGAGGCCGAGGCCTACCAGGTGTTTACCGCGGCTGAGCTGATTGCAGCACAGACCCTGCTGCGGCGGATGCCGGTGGGGGAGTCAGTGGTGGAGATGATCCTGGATCTGGTGCGCGCGTTCCGGCCTGAAGAAGAAGGCGTT
>JBFOLS010000043.1:0-2072 GCA_040830225.1 Leisingera sp. | reverse complement strand
GTTGGCCAGACCGGCAAGGTTGTTGCTCCGGACCTGTACGTTGCCGTCGGCATCTCCGGCGCCATCCAGCACCTGGCCGGCATGAAGGACTCCAAGGTCATCGTGGCAATCAACAAAGACGAAGAAGCACCGATCTTCCAGGTTGCAGACTTCGGCCTGGTTGCCGACCTGTTCGAAGCTGTTCCGGCTCTGACCGAGAAGCTGGGCTAAGCCCCGCTGGACAGCTGATCAAAGAGAAGGCCCGCCATCTGGCGGGCCTTTTTCCGTTCCGGACTATGGTATTTTATTTCCGGACCAGCGGCGCCAGATGGCCCGCCAGCGCTTCGGCGATTCTCAGATGCTCTTTTGGGCCGATCATGTGGCGGGCCGCAGGCAGCTCCATCTGGCCAAAGATCATTCCGGCAATGTCCTTTGCCGCGGCGGCGGATTCCGCCCGGAATTCAAGGATCCCCTGCACCTTGGGGCGCAAGGCGTCCGCCATGGAACGTTCGACCAGAACCGGCTCCGCCGGAAAGCCGGTATCACCATCCAGCTCATAACGCAGCCACAACAGCAGCACCCGCCCCTCCAGTTCTTCGATCAGCATGCTCATCCGCTCGACCCAGCTGCGCTGCAGCTGCTCGCGCACCTGTTCGAACCGCTGGCCTGAAATGTCCCGCAGGGTGCACAGCAGATGCTTGTTGAAATGGAATTCGGTGAAATCCACTTCCGGGTACAGGGTCTTGAGCGCCGGATGCGCCTGCAGGAAACGGTCGTTGCGGCGCGGATGCACCCGGTAATAAGGGTTTGAAATATTCTGCGCGCCCAGCATCTGCAGCACCGTGACATGCGCTGCACGGGCGATCCCGATCAGAGTCTCATCCTGCACAAAGCTGTCCAGCCCGGCATTCACGCTGCCCAGGTTGACGCAATCCATTCCCAGCTGGGTTTGCAGGGAGTCGACAAAGGGAAATTCAACGAATCGTCCGTAAACTTCGGTTCCACCGAGAAAAGCAATATAAGGGTCATCCAGAGCCCGCTCCGGACCCCGAACCAGCAGCCGGGATTGCCCATACCTGCATGGTTCCCCCGAAAGCGCCCCCGCGCCTTTGAGTTCATAGCTCATTTCACCACCAATTTTTCACCCGAGACTCACTCTGAAGCGCAAGCATTGCAATTTCCCTAAAGCGAGAATTTGCTTCAAATCCGCCCAAGCTGCCCTTGTGCCTCACAGCTCGGCGCCAGTATGGTTGCCGCAGATATTTCAGGAGCCTGAGGCATGGAAATTCAGAAGGTTGGTGTGATCGGCGCCGGACAGATGGGCAACGGCATTGCCCATGTTCTGGCGCTGGCCGGATACGAGGTCGTGCTGAATGACGTCAGCCAGCAGGCGCTGGACGGCGCGCTGAGCATCATTCACAAGAACATGGCCCGTCAGGTGAGCAAAGGGAAGGTTGCCGAGCAGGACATGAAGGCCGCTCTGGCGCGAGTTGTGCCGTCTCTCCAGCTCGCTGATGTGGGTTCGACCGATCTGGTCATCGAAGCCGCTACCGAACGGGAAACCGTGAAACAGGCCATTTTCGAAGACCTGCAGCCGCATCTGCAGCCGCATACGATCCTGACCTCGAACACCTCGTCGATCTCCATCACCCGTCTGGCCAGCCGCACCGACCGGCCCGAACGCTTCATGGGCTTTCATTTCATGAACCCGGTGCCGGTGATGCAGCTGGTTGAGCTGATCCGTGGCATCGCCACCGACGAGCCGACTTTCACCGCGTGCCAGGAGGTTGTGGCACGTCTGGGCAAGACTTCGGCCAGCGCCGAGGATTTCCCTGCCTTTATCGTGAACCGGATCCTGATGCCGATGATCAATGAAGCGGTCTATACGCTTTATGAGGGCGTGGGCTCGGTGAAGTCGATCGACGAGTCGATGAAACTGGGCGCCAACCACCCGATGGGACCGCTGGAGCTGGCGGATTTCATTGGCCTGGATACATGCCTCGCGATCATGAACGTGCTGCACGACGGGCTGGCGGATACCAAGTACCGCCCCTGCCCGCTGCTGACGAAATATGTCGAAGCCGGCTGGCTGG
>JBFOLS010000042.1:0-2436 GCA_040830225.1 Leisingera sp. | reverse complement strand
TCTGCCCTGGCGGTTCCCGATCTTTGCCGATGTGGTGAAATCGCTGGATCTGCATGTGGCGGCCTTTGCCGAGGATCTGGAGCTGGATCTGGACGGCCGCAAGCTGGTGCTGGAGGATCTGTGGATCAACATCCTGCCCGAAGGCGGCACCCACGCCAGCCACATCCACCCCCATTCGGTGATCTCCGGCACAACTTACGTGTCGATGCCTGACGGTGCCTCGGCGCTCAAGCTGGAGGATCCGCGCCATGCGATGATGATGGCGCATCCGCCGCGCCTGAAGGACTGCCGGCAGGAGCTGAAGACCTTTGTCTACCAGTCGCCCGCGGTGGGCGATGTGCTGCTGTGGGAAAGCTTCATCCGCCACGAGGTGCCGCTGAATATGGCTGAGGAAGAGCGGATCTCGGTGAGTTTCAACTACCGGTGGGAGTGAGTAATGTTTTGGGGGAAGAAGCCGGAGCCAAACAGCGGGATTGAATACTCTTCTGTCGTCGAACTGGCGGAAACTGTTCGCTGTGAGGCGGCAAACCTGTCAGAACTGGCTTCGTTCCGTGGGGCGTTCGGGCATGGCGAATTGGAAGATGTTTCTCCTGAGGTGATAGCGTTCGTTTCGCGGGTCGGCGAAGAAAAGGTGAAAGAACTTCGGAGAACCCTTCGGGATTTGTCGGATTTTCTATGGCATTACTGTAGCCCCAGTGGGATTCTCAAACTGGGACATCGCCGAGGACCGTCTCTGCTGGATGAAACAAAAATGGCGTGCGCGATTCTGAGAGTTTTCGTCCCAGACATTCCCGAAGACGTTATGGAACGACTTTCCAGCATATATATGCACGATGCCAGGTGAGTGTGCCGCCATTGGCTGGAAAGTTTAGCTGCTGGTTTGAAAAGTGGGTTGCTTGCCTGCTGGCGAGTCTACCACGTCCCCTGCATCACACAGTCCAGCCCGTCGGTTGCCAGATGCCACAGGCAGCCTAACGCCAGGGCGCGGGCCTGCCAGTTCGGAACCAGCAGCGCCGCAGTGTAAACCGCGGCGGCGTAGCCGGTGTGCAGAGGATGAAAGCCGATGCTGCAGCGGCCGGGGTCGAAAACGGGCTCTGCCAGCAAGTGATCGGCGTCAATCGCATTCGCCAGGATCATCAGCCCAGCAGCCGCCAGCCAGCGTTCCTTGCCGGCCAGCACGCGCATGATGGCGAAAGGCGCCAGGAAATGGAAGCCGTAGTGAATGAGCGGCGGGAACAGGAGGGAAAGGAACGTCATTGTCTCAGGGGTTAGCGGCAAGTGCCAGTGCGGCAGCGGTGCGCGCCGGAAAGCACGCCCTCAGGTAATTCAAACTGACCGGATTTGCCAAGGCTGCAGAAGGCCCCGGCGGCCGGTATTTGCGCCCCGGCAAGCGGCCCGGACAGGGCTTGCCCGGGCGCAGCTGCCGCCTGCCAATGCCTCTTTACGGAAAATTTTCCATGATGATGCAATATGCCGTCTGACGTCCGCCCTGCGCTGAGGAAACCTAAGATGCGATCGACCCCGGATCCCGTGATGATCCTGCAAAAGGCTCGCCTGCAAGAGACCTTGGGGCGTCCCTTCATTTTTATCCATGTCAACAAGTGCGGCGGCACATCGGTAGCTTCCGCACTGGACATCCTGCAAATACATGGGCCTGTGCAAACCTGGCTGGAATTGTACGGGCGGGAGTTTGTCGCAGCCAAGCGGTCGTTCTCGGTGGTGCGGCGCCCGTATGAGCGCCTTTGTTCGATGTTCCGGTTCCGGTCCAGCCGCGGTGTTGCCGTCTATGAGGGACGGAACCTTGAGCTGAACGAATGGATTTACCGCACACTCCACCTGAAGGACCCTGGCCTGGTCAGAATCGCCCGGATGCTTACCCCGGCCCACGAATGGATGCTGGATGCAAACGGGGACAATCTGGTTGAGCTGGTGGTGCGGCTGGAGGATATCGACAAGGATTGGGGCAAGGTTCAGCAGCTGACGGGCTGCAAGGCGGGTCTGCCGCGGTTGAACACGACGCATGCCACCCCCGACACATCAGTCCATGCCCTGAACAGCGAAAGCAGGGCAATAATCGAGAGAGAGTTCGAGGCGGATTTCCAAGCCTTTGACTACGACCATCTCTGAAGCCCGGACGGGGCCGTGTTCCTGATCGGGGCCGCAGCCGGGCCGCTGTCTTTGCCAACGGGCTTCTGGCGTTTTGCAGAGCGCTGCATTGCTCCCTGGAATGGTCAATCTTTCCTTGCCCCGGCCCCTCGTTTCCCCTTTTGGCACCCACCCCTTGGACCCATTCCGCTTTCGACCAGGGTCAAGCCCTTCTTCTTTGCCGCGCTTCTCTCTCCTCGCCCACATACACCACCAGGTAACAAGGTGACCCTCGGGGCCCTCTGGTGCCTTGCACACGGAACAAAGGCGATGAACGCCAATGATCTGCGC
>JBFOLS010000041.1:0-3327 GCA_040830225.1 Leisingera sp. | reverse complement strand
TTCTTTCTGGTCAAAAATACTCATATCGCCGCGGCCTGCCTCAAACGCGGCGGTTCCGGCCAAAGAATCCCTGACATCCCGCTTCCCCTTCCCGCCCCCATTGGGTAATTGATCGCCCCACTGCATGAGGGATCACGAACGATGGCGATGGAAAAGACGTTCAACGCAGGCGAAGCCGAAAGCCGCCTGTACAAGGCCTGGGAAGAAGCCGGCTGTTTCAAGGCGGGCGCAAATGCCAAGCCCGAGGCCTCGACCTATTGCATCATGATCCCGCCGCCGAATGTCACCGGCGTTCTGCATATGGGCCATGCCTTCAACAACACGCTGCAGGACATCCTGATCCGCTGGAAACGCATGCAGGGCTTTGACACCCTGTGGCAGCCGGGCACCGACCATGCAGGTATCGCGACGCAAATGGTTGTCGAGCGCGAACTGGCCAAGACACAGCAGCCGTCGCGCCGCGAGCTCGGCCGCGAGAAATTCCTCGAGAAAGTCTGGGAATGGAAAGAGAAATCCGGCGGAACCATTGTGGAGCAGCTGAAACGCCTCGGCGCGTCGTGCGATTTCTCCCGCACCGCCTTCACCATGGCAGGCGCGCAGGGCGACACCCGCACCGGCCACGAGAACTCCCCCAACTTCCACGACGCCGTGATCAAGGTCTTTGTGGAGATGTACAACAAGGGGCTGATCTACCGCGGCAAGCGGCTGGTCAACTGGGACCCGCATTTCGAGACCGCGATTTCCGACCTTGAGGTCGAGAACATCGAAGTTGCCGGCCACATGTGGCACTTCAAATACCCGCTCGCAGGCGGCGCCACATATGAATACGTCGAGAAAGATGAAGACGGGAATGTCACTCTGCGTGAAACCCGTGATTATATCTCCATCGCCACCACCCGGCCCGAGACCATGCTGGGCGACGGCGCGGTGGCTGTGCACCCCTCGGACGAACGCTATGCGCCCATCGTTGGCAAACTGTGCGAAATCCCCGTCGGCCCCAAGGAGCACCGCCGCCTGATCCCGATCATCACCGATGAGTACCCGGACAAGGATTTCGGCTCCGGCGCGGTGAAGATCACCGGTGCGCATGACTTCAACGACTATCAGGTCGCCAAGCGCGGCGGCATTCCGATGTACCGCCTGATGGACATGCGCGGCCAGATGCGGGCTGACGGCGAAAGCTATGAAGCCGCTGCCACCCTCGCCATGGCTGTGGCCAAAGGCGAAAAGACCCTGACCGAGAATGAAGCCGACGCCGTCAACCTGGTGCCGGAGAACTTGCGCGGTCTGGACCGGTTTGAGGCCCGTAAACTGGTGGTCGAGCAGATCACCAGCGAAGGCCTGGCGGTGATGATCAGCGAGACGAAAACCGTCAAGGGCGAGGACGGCGAAGAAACGCAAGTCACCGAGACGGTGCCTTACGTCGAAAACAAGCCGATCATGCAGCCCTTTGGCGACCGCTCCAAGGTTGTGATCGAGCCGATGCTGACCGACCAGTGGTTTGTGGACGCGGAGAAGGTGGTCGGCCCGGCGCTGGATGCCGTGCGCAACGGCGATGTGAAGATCCTGCCGGAAAGCGGCGAGAAGACCTATTACCATTGGCTGGAGAACATCGAACCCTGGTGCATCTCGCGCCAGCTGTGGTGGGGCCATCAGATCCCGGTTTGGTACGGGCCGAGCTTGGAAGATGTGCCTCAAGCCGGAGATGCAAAGTGTGAGGGCGGTGGCAAAACTTTGAAAGCGTTTTGTGCTGCAACACTAGACGACGCGAAATCTCTTGCAGTTGAATACTATCGAGATGCGCCTGCGGTCATAGAGCGCGGAGACGGAAAGTTCATTGTCCGCGGCGAAGAAGAAAACGCGGTTCTTTGCGGTGGAGAACCCGTTATTTACCTCCGCCGCGACCCCGACGTGCTGGACACCTGGTTCTCCTCCGGCCTCTGGCCGATCGGCACGCTGGGCTGGCCGGAAGACACGGCCGAGATGCAGAAATACTTCCCAACCTCGACCCTGGTCACCGGTCAGGACATTCTGTTCTTCTGGGTTGCCCGGATGATGATGATGCAGCTGGCCGTCGTGGACCAGATCCCCTTTGACACCGTCTACCTGCATGGCCTGGTGCGCGACGCCAAGGGCAAGAAGATGTCGAAATCCACCGGCAACGTGGTGGACCCGCTGGAGATCATCGAGGAATTCGGCGCCGACGCGCTGCGCTTTTCCTCGGCAGCAATGGCGGCGCTTGGCGGCGTGCTGAAGCTGGATCTGGAGCGCCTCAAAGGCTACCGGAACTTTGGCACCAAACTGTGGAATGCGGTGAACTTTGCCCATTTCAACAAGGTCTATGACGCAGACGTCCCGGCCTATGCCTGCCCGGACGCCAAGGCCGCCGTGAACCAGTGGATCATCGGCGAAACCGCCAAGGTGCGGGTGGAAGTGGACGCCGCATTGGAGGCCTCCCGCTTCAACGACGCGGCCAATGCGCTTTATGCCTTTGTCTGGGGCAAGGTCTGCGACTGGTACATCGAGCTGTCGAAACCGCTGTTCGGCTCGGATGATGAGGCGGTGATCGCCGAAACCCGCCAGACCCTGGGCTGGGTGCTGGATCAGTGCATGATCCTGCTGCACCCGATCATGCCCTTCATCACCGAGGAACTGTGGGGCAACACTGCCAAGCGCGAAAACATGCTGGTGCATGAGGACTGGCCGTCCTATGGCGCCGAGCTGGTCAATGCGGATGCGGACGCCGAGATGAACTGGGTGATCACCGCGATTGAGAACATCCGCTCCACCCGCGCGCAAATGCATGTGCCCGCAGGTGCCAAAATCCCGATGGTTGTGACGGAGTTCTCGGATCAGGCGCGTTCCGCCTGGGAAAAGAACGAGGCGATGATCCAGAAACTGGCCCGCATCACAGAGCTGAGCCAAGTGGAGAGCTTCCCCAAGGGCTGCGCTTCGGTCGCTGCCCCTGGCGCCTCCTTCGGCCTGCCGCTGGCGGATGTGATCGACGTGGACGCCGAAAAGGCGCGCCTGGAAAAGACCCTGGGCAAGCTGGCCAAGGAGCTGGGCGGATTGCGCGGGCGGCTTAACAACCCGAAATTCGCGGCCTCCGCGCCGGAAGACGTGGTGGCGGAAGCCAAGGCCAACCTCGCCGCGCGCGAAGAGGAAGAAGCCAAGGTCAAGGAGGCACTGGCCCGCCTGGCCGAGATCGGCTGACCCGGGTTTCGGCCAAATTTGAAACGCCCGCCCTTCCGGCGGGCGTTTTCATTTTCCGCACAGGCACTTGAAGCAGCCGCAAAATCTGCTGGGAACGGGGAAATTCTTAACAAC
>JBFOLS010000040.1:0-7214 GCA_040830225.1 Leisingera sp. | reverse complement strand
TCGGACTTCGACTTGCCGCGCATCTCCAGGCCAAAGGCGACGTTTTCCAGAATGGTCATATGCGGGAACAGCGCATAGTTCTGGAACACGGTGTTCACCGGCCGCTGATGCGGCGGCAGTTTTTCAATTTCGTCACCGTAGAGGCGGATTTCGCCTTCAGTCACATCCTCAAACCCTGCGATCATCCGCAAGAGCGTAGTCTTGCCGCAGCCCGAGGGCCCCAGCAGGGTAAAGAATTCATTATCCTTGATGGTCAGCGATATCCGCTTGAGGGCCGTGAAGTCCCCGTAGCGCTTGACTGCACCACGCACATCAATCGCGTTTGACATCCTCTCCGACACTTGCGCCTCCCTCAATGCCGCTTGACGTTTGTCCCAGCATAGGAAGCAAGGGGACCTGCATTAAGAATTGACTCCCTCAGCAAATGTTAGTCTGCGCCTAACCTTTTTATTTCTTTTCATTTCTGATACTTAACAATCATCCAGCAGCACGCCGCCCGCGCTATTGAGCGTTCAGGAAATCCCCCGGCGCAGCTTTGCAGAAACCTAAGCACTGGCAAGGAAACCGCGTCTTTACCGCAGTGCCGCGCGGCCACTACGCAAGGGCCGGATTTCACAGCGGCCAGGACCAAGACCCATGCAAACCACACGCCAGGAACAAGACTCAATTGGCTCGTTGGCACTGCCTGCTGACTGCCTGCACGGTATCCAGACCGAACGCGCGCAGCGGAACTTCCCGATCACCGGTGTGCCGCTGTCGCATTTCCCGGCGTTGGTGCAGGCGCTTGCCATGGTGAAATCCGCCGCCGCCCGCGCCAATTCGGAAACCGGCGGACTGGAGCCCGAGAAGGCCGGCGCGATCACAACCGCCTGCGCTAGCATCATGGCGGGCCAGCATCACGCACACTTCAGCGTCGACTTGATCCAGGGCGGCGCCGGCACCTCCACCAACATGAACGCCAACGAGGTGATCGCCAATCTCGCACTCCTTTGGATGGGACGCGGACCCGGTGACTACGCGCATTTGCACCCGAACGACGATGTGAACCACGGCCAATCCACCAATGACGTCTATCCGACTGCGATCCGGCTGGCGGTGCTCTCCAGCACCGCGCCGCTGTGCGAAGCTCTGCGCGGGCTGCAACTGGCGTTTGAAGACCGTGCCCAGGCCTTTGAAGGCATTGCCAAGGTCGGCCGTACCCAGCTGCAGGATGCGGTGCCGATGTCGCTGGGGATGGAGTTCGCCTCCTTTGCGGTCACCGTGGGAGAAGACATCGATCGGCTGCACGACATCAGCCAGCTTTTGACTGAAGTGAACCTTGGCGGCACAGCCATCGGCACCGGCGTGAACGCCGAGTCCGGCTATGCCCCGCTGGCGCTGCAGTACCTGTCAGAACTATCCGGCTTTAACTTGAAACAGGCGGGCGATCTGATCGAGGCGTCCTCGGACCTTGGTGCCTTTGTTGCCTACTCCGGGATTCTAAAGCGCGTAGCGGTGAAACTCTCAAAAATCTGCAACGACCTGCGCCTTTTGTCTTCCGGCCCCCGCGCCGGGCTTGGAGAGATCACCCTCCCCGCGGTGCAGGCCGGATCGTCGATCATGCCGGGCAAGGTCAACCCGGTGATCCCCGAAATGGTCAACCAGGTCTGTTTCCAAGTGATCGGCAATGATCTTACCATCACTATGGCGGCAGAGGCTGGCCAGTTGCAGCTCAATGCGATGGAGCCGTTAGTGGCCTACAACCTGCTGGAATCGATCCGGATTCTGAAAAACGCTGTCGAAGTTCTAACGGAGAGATGTGTGCGGGACATCACCGCAAACGCGGACCGCTGCGCGGCGCTTCTGGACAACAGCCTGGTGCTGGCCACTGCCCTCGCCCCTCACCTTGGTTATGATGCAGCTGCAAAAATCGCTAAGGAAGCACTGGCCAGCGGGCGCAGTATCCGCGCGGTTCTGGAGGAGACGGGCAGCCTGCCAGCAGAAGAAATCGACAAGTTGCTTTCACCCGCCGACATGTTGAACGGGCCGGAGCGTTAAGCTCTAGCCCACAGGTTCCGTAAAATCGCAAGCAGTGCGATCAGCAGGAACATCACTTCGATCACGATGGCACCTAGGTTGGGGCGGTAGACCAGCGAGATCATCACCAGTGCCCCGCCCCCGATGTTGGCCGCGTTGAAAGGGATCTTGTCCGCCGGCAGCAGGCCGCGCGTAGCCAGGTAATAGGCAGCGACAATGATCACCGAGCCAACAAGGCCAAGCGCATCATACCAAGCGATTTCCGCAATCACGCGGGAAGGTCCGTGGTCACTGCCAGATAAGATTTACGTGCCACGTCACTGCGGATGTCCCACAGGACCGGAGTGCCCTTGGCAATGATCCAGCTGTCGCCGGGGCCATAGACCACTGTTTCTCCAGTGGCTTCATTGGTCAGGGCCACCTCGCCGTCCAGCAGAGTTGCGTGCTCGTGAAAGCCGTAAGTAACGCGGTACTTCCCCTTGGTCACCGAATACTGGCCGCCGAACACCGGATCGTCCGGGCTGCCCAAGTCAAAGCTGCCGGAGCATTTCGGTGCGCCTTCCACGGTTTCCGAGCCGATGTCCTCGGGCGTGCCCCAGGTATCCAGATCGCCGCGCTCCATGGTTTGCAAATAGGCTGTCATTGTCATGCCGTGTTCCTCAATTTGTCAGGTCTTCCAGGATCCGGTCCATCATCGCGTCGCATTGGCTAAGCTGGCACAGGTCCAGGTATTCGTCGGGCTTGTGCCCCTGCCCCTCCATCGAGCCCGGACCGCAGACCACGGTGGGCACGCCCAGATGGTCAAAGAACCCGGCCTCGGTGCCAAAGGCGACCTTGGTGGTGCCGTTGCTTTGGGCGAGCTTCTGGGCAAAGGGGACAACAGGGCTGTCCGCGGGCACATCCAGGCCGGGATAGGCGTTGTACTGCTCCACCTTGATACTGGCCTCGGTTGGAAAACGGCTGCTGACCCGCTTGGCAGCAGTCAAAATGCGGGCCAGGATGTCTTCGCCGCGGTCGGCGGCCAAGTGGCGGTACTCAAAGGTCATTTCGGCGCGGTCCGGCACAATGTTGAGCGCGGTGCCGCCGCTCATCTTGCCAACATGCACAGTGGAGTACGGCACTGCATAGGCCGCATCCCGCGCGCCATTGGCAACAAAATCTTCCTGCAGCGCCCGAAGTTCGCCCAGGAAATCCCCGGCCAAGTGCAAAGCGTTAGTAAAGTACGGTGCCAGAGCGGAATGGCCGCTTTGGCCGTGGCAAACGGCGCGCAGGGCTGCCTTGCCCTTATGGCCGATGGCCACTTCCATCTCCGTCGGCTCGCCCACGAAACAGGCGCGCGGCTGGCCGATCAGCGGCGCCAGGCGCTCCAGCATCTCCTGGATGCCGACGCAGCCGATTTCCTCGTCATAAGACAACGCGATTTTCAGCGGCTCTTTCAGATCCGCCATTGCTGCCCGGTCTGCCAGTGCCAAAACACTGGCGACATAGCCCTTCATGTCGGTGGTGCCGCGGCCATATACCCGTTCGCCGTCCCGGGTCAGGCGGAACGGATCGCGGCTCCAGTTCTGGCCGTCCACTGGCACTACATCGGTGTGGGCGGACAGCAGAACCCCCTGCCCCGCCGGGCCTTTCTCGGCATAAAGACCGGTCTTCGAACCATCCGGCGACGGCAGCCGCATCACCGCAAAGCCGCGCTCACTCAGGAAGCCCTCCACATAGGCGGCGAGCTCCAGATTGGAGTTGCGGCTGACCGTATCAAATCCGATCAGCCGCTCCAGGATGTCCAGGGTCTGCACAGTCTCAGTCAAGCCGGAACCCGATCTTCAGGCCGACCTGATAGTGGGCAACCTTGCCGTCGGTGACATGGCCGCGGATCTCGCCCACTTCGAACCAGCCGATGTGGTCGATGGTCTTAGAGGCCTTGGCAATGGCCCCGCTCACCGCATCCTCGATGCTTTCGGTGGAGCTGCCCACCACATCAACCGTCTTGTAAATTGCATCACTCATGACCTTCCTCCTCAGTCTGCGGCCAGCTCGGTGATCTCGCGGCGGAAGGGCAGCGCATCGCCGATATCCGGCCCATCCAGCTCACGCGCATAGCGGTGGCCTGCATAGGTAGCCCAAGCAATCGGCCCCGGCGCGTTCGCATCGCCAATCAGTTTGACCGATTTAATCCCTGCGTCCAGCCATTCCGCTTCGCGGGCGAGGAGGTCTTCGTAGATGTTGTCATTGCCGGTGCGCGAAGCGACCATTACCACCGCATCCGCCTCAATGTTCCAGGTACGGTCGGTGTAGGTGCAGTTGCTGACCACGTGACCGGCGTGGATTTCAGTCACGCCGCGGTTCAGCACGATCTCAACCCCAGCCTCGACCAGGCGCGGGTGAATGGCAACCTGCTCCAGCGTGTTGTTGGTCCAGTCGCTGACGAAGGCCGACGGGGTGACCAGGGTCACCTGCGCGCCCTTGGAGGCCAGCAGTTCGGCCAGGACCCCGCCCATGTAATAGTGGTCATCGTCATAAACCACCACGCGGCCCTCGGGGATGGTGCCGTCCATCAGGTCGTCGGGGGTATGGACCTTGGCGCCTTCAGCAATCGGCATCGGTACCACATGCTGGCGCGAGACCCCGTCGCGGCGCCAGGTGGAACCGGTGGCGATACAGACGTTCTCAAAGCCGAATTCCAGGATGCTTTCCGCATCCAGCGGACTTTCGCGGTAGATCTCCACATTCGGACGCTGGCTCAACTGGTAGTCTCGGTAATCGATCACACGGCCCCAGGCATTGAGGCCTGGCAGAGTGCGTTCGCGGGTCACCCGGCCGCCGATCACGTCCTTGGCCTCGGCCACCGCCACGTCGTAGCCGCGGCGGCACAGCGCCCAGGCGGCTTCCAGGCCCGCGGGGCCGGAGCCCACCACCAGCACGTTAGAGCTGTCGCCCTTGGTGTTCATCTTCTCCGGATGCCAGCCCTTGCGCCATTCCTCCATAAAGGTCGGGTTCTGGGTGCAGCGGCTGATCGACATAGTCATGTCGCCGGTGATGCAGATGTTGCAGCCGATGCACTCGCGGATGTCCTCGATCCGGCCTTCCTCGATCTTCTTGGGCAGGAAGGGGTCGGCAATCGACGGCCGCGCGCAGCCAATGAAGTCCAACGTACCGGACTTCACCATTTTGGCCATTACGTCCGGGCTGGTGAAGCGGCCGACTCCCACGATGGGTTTGTCGGTCAGCTCATGGATGCCGCGCACCAACTGCTCCTGGGCTGCCTCCTCCTTGAACCGCGACGGGCCGGAGCAATCCTCCCAAGTACCCTGCGCTAGGTCCCAAAGGTCGGGCAGGTCCTTGTTCATCTCGATATAGTCGCGCACTTCGGCATTGGAGAACCCCAGCTCGCCGATGGTTTCATCCAGCGACACCCGCAGGGTGATTGCCATGGTGTCACCCACGGCATCGCGCATATCGGCGATCACTTCCTGGCTGAACCGTGCGCGGTTCTCCAGCGAGCCGCCGTATTCATCTGAGCGCTGATTGGTCGCCCGGCTCAGAAAGTGCTGGAAGATGCCAAAGCCATGCGCTCCGTAAAGGCAAATCAGGTCAAAGCCGGCCTCTTTCGAGCGCTTCGCCGCGTTCACGAACCAGCGGCGCAGGTCCTTGATATCCTGCTTGTCCAGCGCACGGGCCTGCACCGGGTCGTTGGTAAAGGTACGGATCGGCAGCGCGGAGGGCGCCAGCGGCACCTCCTTGGTGTATAGGTTCGGGCCATTGATCCCGGAATAGGCCAGCTGGATGCCGGCCAGCGCGCCGTGGGTCTTCATCCGCTCCGACATCTTGCGCAGCTGCGGGATGTCCTTGTCCTCCCACAGGCGCAGTTCGATAAACGGGGTGATTTCCGAGGTATGATGCATCTCGCACTGTTCGGTGAAGATGACACCCCAGCCGCCTTCGGCCTTGATGCCGCGCATCGCAGCGGCAGCCGACGGGTCGCGGTAACCGCCGCCATTGCAATGGGGCACCTGATAAAAGCGATTCTTGGCTGTGAGCGGGCCGATCTTCATTGGCTCGAACAGAATATCATAGCGGGGATCGCGCAATTTCCATCTCCTTCGTGCAAGAGTGCCAAAAGGGTACAGGACTGGGCGTGTTGCTAAAGTTCAGCTTGCGGAAGCGTTGGTTAGCCTGCAGCTAAGCCGCGGCTCAAGCGCCTTCCGGCGCAGTCTTCAACCCCGGCAGCGCGGCTTTTTCCACCAGCTCCGAGCAATGCTCGACAAAGGAGCGGATGGTGATTGAATTCTCGGAATCCGGCGCCATTAGAAGTCCCATCCGCATCGGCCTGAGGTCTCCTTTCAACGGAACGAATTTCAGTGATTTGCCATCCGGCGACTGATCGTTGATCGGACGGATGTTAGCAATCGAATAGCCGTAGCCGTTGGCCACCAGGCTGCGCATCACTGCCATGTCACGTGTGCGTTCGGCCACATTGGGTTTGACTCCAGCCTCATGGAAAAACGACAGGAAGTATTCGGCGCTGAAAGGCAGATCCAACAGCACCATCGGATGCTCGCGCAACTCTTTGACAGTCACCTCGCCCCGGTCCGCCAGCGGGTGGTCTTCACCGACCAACGCATAAGGCGGCAGCTCTGCCAAGGTGATGAATCGCAGGTCCGCCGGAATATCCAGATTATAGGTCAGCGCTATGTCTATTTCGGCACGCCGGATGCCGCTAAAGATCGCCGCCTGATCCAGTTCGATCTGGCGCACGTTCACGTCCGGGTACCGGTCCTCAAACCCGCGCCGCACCGAGGGCAGCACCACTTGGGCAAAGGTCAGCAAGCAACCCACGGCCAAAGGCCCGCGTACTTGGCCCGAGATATCGCCCGCGATATCCATCATCCGGTCCGCTTCGCGCAGCACTGTGCGGGCCTGCTCCAGCATCACCCGCCCGGCCTGGGTCAGCGCCAATCCCTGTGCGTGCTGGCGCACAAACAAAGGCAGCCCGAACTCCTGTTCGAGCTGCGCAATCGCCGCCGAGATCGACGGCGACGACACATTCACTTTCTCGGATGCCAGCGCGATCGAGCCCGCCTCCCCGACTGCCACAAAATACTCAAGCTGGCGCAGCGTGTATCTGACAGGCAAAGGCAGGCTCTCCCGGGGCTTGGCGGATCAAGCCTTGTACTTGATCCAGGTTGTTTTCAAAGCAG
>JBFOLS010000039.1:0-2352 GCA_040830225.1 Leisingera sp. | reverse complement strand
GACGGGGGAGAGCACCGAGGGGCCACCAATCGCCGTACGAGGGGGGGGCGGCCGCCCCCCTTTGGGGTGGAACCCGCCGGCGGGCCGGCCCGCGGGGATGCGGTCCCGGTCTGCGCCTCCGCCCCCCCGGGGTTAAACCCAGCCGCCACAGCCGAAGAGGTTTGGCGCGCAATCCGGAGGGTGCGCGATGGGATTTGATGTCCAGGCCCTGCGGGAGGCCGTTGCAGAACACACCCGCGTGGTCCGGGTGGTGATCGCCGCCGTCCGCGGCTCCTCGCCGCGAGAGACAGGCACCGCCATGCTGGTCTGGCAGGGAGGCCAGTCCGGCACCATTGGCGGCGGCACTCTGGAATTCGAAGCCGCTGAGGCCGCACGCGGGCAGACAGCACCGAAACAGTTCAGCACCCATGCACTGGGGCCGGACCTGGGCCAGTGCTGCGGCGGTGCGGTCACGCTGCTGAGCGAAGTTTACGAGGCCAAAGACCTCGCCGCGCTGGACAGCGAAACCATCGCCCGCCCCGCGTCTCCGGCGCCGATGCCGATGTCCGTGAAGCGCATCCTTGCTGCAGCCCGCAGCCAGGGCCTTGCGCCTGAACCGCAGCTGGCGGACGGCTGGATGATCGAGCCGGTTCACCGCCCCTGCAGCCCGGTCTGGATCTGGGGCGCAGGCCATGTGGGCCGGGCGCTGGCGGATGTGCTGGCACCGCTGCCGGATCTGGAGATCACCTGGGTGGACACGGATTTGGACCGGTTCCCGGAAAAAATCCCCTCCGGCGTTACCGCAATTCCAGCTGCTGACCCAGCGTTACTTGTCCGTCATGCGCCTGAAAACGCGGCACATTTGGTGCTGACCTATTCCCATGCGCTGGATCTGGCGCTATGCCACGCGCTGTTGAGCCATCATTTCGCCTTTGCCGGGCTGATCGGCTCCAGAACCAAATGGGCGCGGTTCCGCTCGCGTCTTGCCGCCCTGGGGCATGCGCCCGGGCATATCGCAAGGATCACCTGCCCGATCGGCGATCCGCAGCTTGGAAAACATCCGCAAATGATTGCGGTCGGCGTGGCAGCCCAGCTGCTGCGGCACGGTGAAAGAGACGAACAGAGAGAGGGCGCACGCGCGTGACTGTACCATTGCTGAGCCTGCAGGGCCTGACCAAGGCCTACCCCGGAGTGGTGGCCAATGACACTGTCTCCTTTGACATCGGCGAGGGCGAGGTGCATGCGCTCCTCGGCGAGAACGGCGCCGGGAAATCGACGCTGGTCAAGATGATCTACGGGCTGGTGAAGCCCGACAGCGGCCAGATGCTGCTGCGCGGCGAACCCTTTGCCCCGGCAGAGCCCCGCCAGGCCCGTGCTGACGGCATCGCCATGGTGTTCCAGCATTTCTCGCTGTTTGATGCGCTCAATGTGGCCGAGAATATCGCGCTGGGGATGGAGAACCCGCCCGAGATGCGCGACCTGGCCGCCCGCATCCGTGAAGTTTCGGAAACCTACGGCCTGCCGCTGGACCCGTTCCGCACCGTCGGCGACCTGTCGGCAGGCGAGCGCCAGCGGGTCGAGATCATCCGCTGCCTGCTGCAGGACCCGAAACTGCTGATCATGGATGAGCCGACTTCGGTGCTTACTCCGCAAGAGGTCGACATCCTCTTCAAAACGCTGCAGAAGCTGCAGTCCGAGGGCACCTCGATCCTTTATATCTCGCACAAGCTGGAGGAAATCCGCACGCTTTGCGACCACGCCACCATCCTGCGCCTGGGCAAGAACGTGGGCGAATGCATTCCTGCGGAAACCTCTGCCCGCGACATGGCCGAAATGATGGTCGGCAGCACCCTGCAGACCCCGGAACGCGGCAGCCGTGACTTCGGCGAGGTGGCAATGGACATCTCCGGCCTGTCGGTGCCCGCCCCTTCAGCCTTTGGCACCGCGCTCAAGAATGTGCATCTGACGGTGCGCAAAGGCGAGATCCTCGGCATCGGCGGTGGCGCGGGCAACGGCCAGGATGAACTGATGGGGGTTCTTTCCGGGGGAAACCTTACGTAGGCGGATGCGGGGGAGCTGCACGGGGAGCCCATCGGCAAGCTTGGCCCGACTGCGCGCCGCAAGCTCGGCGTGCTGGCTGCACCCGAGGAACGCCTCGGCCATGCCGCCGCGCCGGACATGAGCCTGACGGAAAACGCCATGCTCACCGGTTCGGTCCGCGAAGGGCTGGAGAAGAACGGCTTCCTCGACTGGGGCGCCACCAAGGATTTCGCCGAACGCATCATCAAGGCCTTTGACGTCCGCACGCCGGGTCCCGGCAATGCGGCGCGCTCGCTGTCGGGCGGCAACCTGCAGAAATTCGTGATCGGCCGG
>JBFOLS010000038.1:0-2388 GCA_040830225.1 Leisingera sp. | reverse complement strand
CGACAGCGTCGAGCATATCGCGGCCAAGGATTACGGCCATCCGGTTGCCGGCAAGGGCACGGGAGACGAATTCGGCAATATCGCCGGCATCCTGGAGGGTTTCAAAACCGATCTGCAAAACGCCCAGATTGCCGAGGAAGAGCGGGCCGAGGCACAGCGGGAGCAGGACCTCGTCGTGAACGAATTGCGCAACGGCCTGACCCATCTTGCCAAGGGCGACTTCTCCAGCACGATCGACCAGCCCTTCCCCGAGGCCTACAAAGGCCTGCGCCTCGACTTCAATCAGACGGTCGACACCTTGAACGCAACCGTCCGCGAAGTGGTGGAAGCCACCACCAGTATCCGCAACGGCACGCATGAGATCAGCCAGGCCTCGGACGACCTGTCTCAGCGCACCGAAAGCCAGGCGGCCACGCTGGAACAGACCGCGGCGGCGCTGGATCAAATGACCGCAAGCGTCAAGGCGGCCGCGGACGGCGCACGCGGCGTCGAAAACGCGATGAACGAAGCCCGGGACGAGGCCAAGACCAGCGGCGAAGTCGTGGAAAACGCAGTGGCGGCGATGAATGGGATCGAGGAATCCGCCAACCACATCTCGCAGATCATCGGGGTGATCGACGACATCGCTTTCCAGACCAACCTGCTGGCGCTGAATGCCGGGGTCGAAGCAGCGCGCGCTGGCGACGCCGGGCGCGGATTTGCAGTGGTTGCTTCGGAAGTGCGGGCGCTGGCACAGCGCTCCTCGGATGCGGCAATGGAGATCAAGGCGTTGATTTCCAACTCTGGTGAACAGGTGGCCAAGGGTGTCGACCTGGTCGGCAAGGCCGGCGAGGCGCTGAACAGCATCGTCTCCCAGGTTACCCATATCTCCGGTCTGGTGTCAGGCATCGCCGAAGGCGCTGCCGAACAGTCCACCGGCATCGGCGAGATCAACACCGGGGTAATGCAGCTGGATCAGGTTACCCAGCAGAACGCCGCGATGGTTGAGCAGATGACGGCTGCAGGCCAGCTTCTGAACGGAGATGCCTCTAAACTGGCCGGGCTGGTGGCACAGTTCAACGTCGGAACGGAGATGGCGCCGCCGCCCCAGGCGGCGGAACCGGAGCTGCCCTCGGCACATGGCACCGGCTGGGACGATCTGCCGGAAGAACCGAACGCTGTTCCGATGTCTGATGGCTCGGCCGCCTTGTCAAAGTGGCAGGATTTCTGATCCTGCCGGGCACCGGCCCGCTGCACCGTTCAAGGAAACCTTGCCTTGCACGGTGCGCGTGCCCTGCCCGCCGGACCGGCGCCGGGAAAGAGTTGTGAAATCCCGCCAATCGGACTTAATAAAGGCCGTAAGGCAGAACAGGGGGCTGGCACGGTATTAATCCCGGCCTTCGGCGGTATTTCGCGCTAACGCAAAGGTGGCTACATGGCCGTGCTCAAACTTCCCGGACCCTGGCTGCGGGCACTCGGCAACCGGACATATCTCCCCGCCCTGCTCGCTTTGGCAGTTGTGTGTGCTGCGGGGTTCTACGCCGAACGGCAAAACGCAACGATCCACCATCAATCCGAGCGTGCTGCAGTCCAGCAGGAAGCCGGCCTGATCAAATCCCGTCTGGAGGGGCAGCTGAACGGGGACTACCAGCGCCTGCGGGGGCTGGCCGCCATGCTGGCCATCGAACCGGACATGCCGCAGGCGCGGTTCAGTAAGCTGACCGCCCAGGTGCTCGAAGGCAAGACCGCCATCCGCCACATCGCTGCCGCTCCCGGTCTGGTGATTTCACTGATTCATCCGCTGGCAGGCAACGAATCCGCCATCGGGCTGGACTACAACAAAAACGACGCGCAGCGCGAAGCGGCCTACCGGGTGCGCGACAGCGGCGAAATGGTGCTGGCCGGCCCCGTGAATCTGGTGCAAGGCGGGTCGGGGTTCATCTACCGCTTGCCGATCTTCACGGGCACAGGGCCCGAGCGGCGGTTCTGGGGCATCTTATCGGCCGTTGTGGAGACCGGAATACTTTACGCAGCCACCGGCATCGACGGCAGCAGCGGCGGATTGGAGCTTGCCCTGACCGGCCATGACGGAACCGGTATCGAGGGCAGGCGGTTCTTCGGGGCGGCGGAAGTCATCGCCGGGGACCCGGTCCTGCTTGACATCAACCTGCCGGCCGGCTCCTGGCATTTGGCCGCCCGCCCGCAAGGCGGCTGGCAGGACCAGCCTGGAAATATTTGGCTGTTGCGGCTGGCGCTGTTTGCGGCCGGGACGCTGATCGTCTTCCCCACCTTCCTGGCCGGCAGGCTGTCGGCCGCCCGGCAGATCGTTATCGGCAAGCTAAAGCGCCGCGAGTCAGAGCTGGAGGCAGTCTCGCGCCGGCTTGAAATCGCAGTTAAAACTTCACGTGT
>JBFOLS010000037.1:0-5140 GCA_040830225.1 Leisingera sp. | reverse complement strand
GAATCAAGGACCACAAGAAAGGCGCGGGGCATCAGGAGATCCTTTCGTGAACCAGCGGCGGCAAGGTTGCCGACGCATCGCCGATTGCAATGGCTGCCAGAATTGCCTGTTCCGCCGCTTCTGCCGCATCCTCAGTGGCTGCATGGATACACGCCAGCGTTTCCCCGGCTTCAACCTTCTGTCCCAGCCGGACCAGGTTCGTAATGCCAACACCCGGATGAATCTGATCGTTCTCCACCATGCGGCCGCCGCCAAGCTGCACCACAGCCAGGCCAAGCGCCTCGCCGTTCATCCCTGCAATGTTTCCGGCGGAAGACGCCTTAACCTCGCGCGTGATTTCCGCACCGGGCAGTTGATCCTGCCACCTGCCTGCGAAATCTTCCGGACCGCCCAGGGCAGCAATCATTCGGGCAAACCGCTCTGCCGCGCGGCCATCCGCAATGCTTGCCGTGATTTGCGCGGCGCCATCCGCAGCTTCGGCGGCAAGGCCTGCATGAACCAGCAGCTCGCCGCCCAGACGTGCTGTGATCTCTGCCAGCGGGCCGGCGGCGGCGCCTGTCAGAACCCGCATCACCTCCGCCACCTCCAGCGCGTTGCCGAGGGCCGGCGCCAGCGGCTGGTTCATGTCAGTGATCAGCGCCGAGGTTTTGCAGCCCGCGGCATTGGCGGTATCGCAAAGTGACTGCGCCAGCGCGCGGGCATCATCAGCGGTTTTCATGAAGGCGCCGGAGCCGATCTTCACGTCCAGCACCAGCGCATCAGGGGAAGCTGCAAGCTTTTTCGAGAGAATCGAGGCGGTGATCAGGTCGAGGCTCTCCACCGTCGCGGTCACATCGCGGATTGCATAGAGCCGCTTGTCCGCAGGCGCGATCTGCGCGGTGGCGCCGACAATGGCACAGCCCACGTCCTGCATCATGCGCCGCAGGCGGTCTTCGCTGACGCTGGTAGAGACTCCAGGGATGGCCTCCAGCTTATCAAGCGTGCCGCCGGTGTGGCCCAGCCCGCGCCCCGAAATCATTGGCACAAATGCCCCGCAGGCCGCCAGCGCCGGTGCCAGCAGCAGAGACACGCAGTCGCCCACTCCGCCAGTCGAGTGCTTGTCGAGAACTGGCCCGTCCAGGTCCCAGGCCAGCACGTCGCCGGTGTCGCGCATTGCCATCGTCAGCGCGCGGCGGCCCTCAAGGCTCAGCCCCTGCAGGCAAACCGCCATGGCAAAAGCCCCTGCCTGCGCATCCGAAACCGCCCCGCTCGCCAGCCCTTCGGCAAACCAGCGCAATGCATCCTCAGAAGGTGTTTCGCCGCGCCGCAGGCTCGCGTTGATGGCGCGGGCGTCCATCAGCTGCGCTCCATGTGGCCTGCGTCAAAGGCGCCGGGCAGCAGATCGCCAATGGTGGTTTCCTGCTCGGCGCCGTCAGTGGTGCCCATTGTCACCTTGACCCCGCCCGCGCCAAATTCCTTGAGCTTCTGGCGGCAGCCGCCGCAGGGCGGCACCGGCCCGGGACTGTCGGCGATCACATAGACTTCGGCCAGTTCCTTCTCACCCGCGGCCACCATGGCGGCAATGGCGCCCGCCTCGGCGCAGGTGCCTTCGGGGTAAGCCACATTCTCGACATTGCAGCCGACATAGATCTGGCCAGAGGCCGAGCGGATGGCTGCGCCGACCTTAAAGTTTGAGTATGGCGCGTGAGCGTTTTCGCGAACGGCAGTGGCGGCGGCTTTAAGGCTCATGGCGATTCCTCGTTTTTTGATCATCTGGTCAAGATGCCGCAGAATAGCGGTTGCAGTAAGGAAAGGTGAAGCCCTGCCAGCCGATTTTTCCGCTTTATTCACCGCCCGCCGCGGCGGGCGGCGGGCAGGAACACCAGCGCTGTCAGCCTAGTTTGGTGTTGAAAACGCCGGGCAAAGTCACCTCCAGCAATTCCACATCCTGAGAAGGTTCACTCAGGCGGGTCTGCATGCCGGGCGGGATGACAAAGGCATCGCCCTGCTCCAGCCGGTAAGGCTCACGGCCCTCGCCCTCCAGCGTCACGGCGCCGTTCATCACAAAAGTGAAGTGAATATCCGTATCATGGGCGGCCCATTGCGGATCGCCGTCGCCCCGGCGCACCACCTGCACACCGGCGACGCCCTTGGTGTTCTCGGCAATGGAGGTATCGCGGCAAATATAGCCCGGCAGGCGGAACGGCACCCACTCCGCGCCCTCTGCCTTGTTATAAACGAACCGCTGGCCCTGCCATTCGCGCTCCGGCCGATAGTGCGGCGTGGGCAAGGTCATCTCGTGATCGATCTCGGTCACATGCTCGGCCGGCACACCGATCTCGATCACCTGCACATTGTCGCTGGCCTCCAGTACCCGGTGACGGATTTCCGGCGGCTGGATGAAGCAGTCGCCGGCAGTCAGCCGCATCTTTTCGCCTTGGTCCTCGTAGACCACATCGACCCAGCCGTGGATGCAGAAGATCAGCTGAAAACCAACCCTGTGGAAATGCACCATGTCCGGCACCGGGCCGCCATCCGGAATGCGGATGTGGCTGGCGATGATCGAACCGCCCAGCCGGTCCGGCACCAGGTCGCGGTAATGCATACCGGCGCGGCCGATGATCCAGGGCGCCTGGTCCTTCAAGCGGCGGACCACAAAGCTGTGCACGGTTTCGGGCATCACCATCGGCGGGTGGCGTTCTTCTATCTCGATCCTGGTGCCGTTCGGCGCGGTCAGGCGGCGCTGCCCTTCGGCAAAAACATCAGGATCTTCAGTCAGAATGCGGATAGTGCCCGGCTGTTCTTCTGCGCCCTTTTCGATCCGAAGACGCAGCCCGTGGCCCGAAAAGACGGCTATCCGCGGATCATCGGCCGGATAAATTGAATCCATCTTCATACCCAGCACTTTGGTATAAAAGGGAATATCGTTGCGCAGCTCATCTGTCGGCAGGCGGAATTCGGCGATTACGTCGCTCATTTTTCTCTCCCAATTCATTTGGCAGGAGAGTGACGCTGCGGCACTGTGAATGCAAGAACCCGCCGTCCGCACTGCCGCCGCGTTCATTTGCGTCAGTTTGGGCTAGGTTTCCGGCAGAAAAAATGGTTTAACGCTAAACAATACGATTTCCGAGGAGCGCCAGATGTCCGATTCACAGAACTTGCGCCAAGCCGCGCTCAACTATCACGAGTTTCCGCAACCCGGTAAGCTCGAGATCCGCGCAACCAAGCCGATGGCCAACGGGCGCGATCTGGCACGCGCCTATTCGCCCGGCGTGGCCGAAGCTTGCACCGAGATCAAGGCGGATGAGGCCAACGCCGCCCGCTATACCTCGCGCGGCAATCTGGTTGCGGTTGTGTCGAACGGTTCGGCGGTGCTGGGTCTCGGAAACATCGGCGCGCTGGCCTCCAAACCGGTGATGGAAGGCAAGGCGGTCCTGTTCAAGAACTTCGCAGGCATCGATTGTTTTGACATTGAAGTAAACGAAAGCGATCCGGAGAAGCTGGCAGATATTGTCTGTTCGCTGGAGCCGACGTTCGGCGCAATCAACCTCGAAGACATCAAGGCGCCGGATTGCTTTGTCGTGGAGAAACTCTGCCGCGAGCGGATGAATATCCCGGTTTTCCACGATGACCAGCACGGCACCGCAATTGTGGTGGGGGCCGCAGCCAAGAACGCGCTGCATGTTGCGGGCAAGTCCTTTGAGGAGATCAAGATCGTCTCCACCGGCGGCGGCGCGGCGGGGATTGCCTGCCTCAACATGCTGCTGAAGCTGGGTGTGAAGCGCGAGAACATCTGGCTCTGCGACATCCACGGGCTGGTCTATGAGGGCCGCGAAGAGGACATGAACCCGCAGAAGGCGGCCTTTGCTCAGGCTTCGGACAAGCGCACGCTGGAAGAAGTGGTCGATGGCGCGGATCTGTTCCTCGGCCTCTCCGGCCCCAATGTTCTGAAGCCGGAGATGGTGGCAAAGATGGCTGAGCGGCCGATCATCTTTGCACTCGCCAATCCGACACCGGAAATCATGCCCGAGGCTGCCCGCAAGGTGGCGCCGGAAGCGATCATCGCGACTGGCCGCAGCGATTTCCCCAATCAGGTCAATAACGTGCTGTGCTTCCCCTTCATCTTCAGGGGCGCGCTGGATGTGGGGGCGACCGAGATCAATGACGAGATGCAGATCGCCTGCGTCGACGGCATCGCCGAACTGGCCCGTGCAACCACTTCGGCAGAGGCCGCAGCCGCCTATAAGGGTGAGCAGCTGAATTTCGGCGCCGATTACCTGATCCCCAAACCCTTTGACCCGCGGCTGGTGGCAGTCGTGTCCTCTGCCGTGGCCAAGGCGGCAATGGAAAGCAGTGTGGCCACCCGCCCGATCGAGAACATGGACGCCTATAAACAGAAGCTGAACCAGACGGTGTTCAAATCAGCCCTTCTGATGCGCCCGGTGTTCGAGGCCGCCCGCGCCGCCGCCCGCCGCATCGTCTTTGCCGAAGGCGAGGACGAGCGGGTGCTGCGTGCCGCCCAGGCGATCCTGGAAGAAACCACTGAGACCCCGATCCTGATCGGCCGCCCCGAAGTGATCGAGCGCCGCTGCGAAAAGCTGGGACTGGATGTCCGTCCGGGCCGCGACTTCCAGCTGGTGAACCCGGAGAACGACCCGCGCTACTACGATTACTGGAACAGCTACCACAAGGTGATGCAGCGCAAGGGCGTGACGCCGGATCTGGCCAAAGCGATCATGCGCACCAATACCACCGCCATCGGCGCCATCATGGTGCACCGCGGCGAGGCGGACAGCCTGATCTGCGGCACCTTTGGCGAATACCGCTGGCACATGAACTATGTGGAGCAGGTTCTGGGCGGCAACAGCTATTCGCCGCACGGCGCCCTGTCGATGATGATTCTGGAAGACGGGCCGCTGTTCATTGCCGATACCCATGTGCGGATCGAACCGACCCCCGAGCAAATCGCCCAAACGGTCCTCGGCGCCGCCCGCCATGTGCGCCGCTTCGGGATCGAGCCAAAGATTGCGCTGTGCTCGCAATCGCAGTTCGGCAATATCTCATGCGACACCGGCAGCCGACTGCGGGACGCACTGGAGATCCTTGACGACAAGCGCCGGGATTTTGCCTATGAGGGCGAGATGAACATCGACACCGCGCT
>JBFOLS010000036.1:0-9450 GCA_040830225.1 Leisingera sp. | reverse complement strand
TGATCTCGCAAGCCGGTGCGCTCACCTCCGGCTCGGTGGCCCGCGATGTGGCTGCAGGCCTGCGCGGCGCTGTCGCTGCCGGATGGCTGAATGACGCTGATGCCGAATACCTGCAGGGCAGTTACCGCTTATTCTGGTCGGTGCAAAGCGCAGCGCAGCTGCTCTCCGGCAAAGCCATTGAGGCGGACAGGATCGGAGAGGGCGGGGCGCAGTTCCTCTGCCGCACCACCGGATACGCCCGGCTGGACGCGCTGGAGCAGGAACTGCAGGCCCGCTATGCACGTTGCGCCGCGATCATTGCAGGGGCCTTGGAAAGGGATGAGGCGGATGAAGGGCAGCACTGAACAGGACCCGCGCGGTCTGATCTACGAATCCTACCGGATCGAAGGCATTACCGGCGCGCAATGCCGCAGCATCTTTTTCGATTGGGCGCTGGGCATGGACGCGGCGCGCGACAGCCGCGCGGATATCCAGGCGCTGCTTGAGATGTACGGCAACGATCAGCCGGAGCACCCGATGACCACGGTGCTGCGCGACGGGCTGGAAGGCGCCGAAAAACCGCGCCGCCGCGGCGGCTGGCGCTCACGGGAGCGTTGAAAGGCCCCGAAATACTGGCCGGGAAAAGTTACCCGGCCATAAACATTCGTTAATTTTTCGCTAAATTGGACGCAAATTGTCCCAATTCCGCCCCGATTGAGCGGCACCTTACCATTGACCCAGCCTGCAGGAGCCCGATCCGGCAGCGGCTGAAGAATGGTAAGGAGAAACCCCATGAAGATCTTCCGCAGCCTCGCACTTGTTTCCCTCGGGCTGATGGTTTCGGCTTGCGCCTCAGTCGACGTGCCTTCGCGCAACCTGCCTTTCGAGCCGACACCGGATGCCGCGGTGAAAGTGCCGGATGGTTATGAATCCCTGCCGAAGATCGACCCGCTGCCAGCCTTGCGGGTGAGCAGCGTCGCTGTCGAAGTGCCGCCCAGCCTGACGGTTTCCGAGGCCAACAGCTATTTGCCCAAGGGTGACATCGTCTGGCGCGAGGACCCCTTCGGCAACCGCCATGAACAGGTGCAGGCGATTGTGCAGCGTGCAATGGAGGCAGGCAGCAACGGCTTGGAAGGGCCAATCGATGCGGCGCTGCATGTTGAGGTGCAGCGCTTCCACGCACTGACCCAAAAAGCCCGCTACACCACCGGCGGCATTCACGCCATTACCTTCAAGATGCGCCTGACCAACCCTGTCACCGGTGCTCTGCTGCGCCCGGAGAAAGTGGTTGAGGCAGATCTCAAAGCCTTTGGCGGCGCCCGTGCCCTCGAGGCCATGTCCCGCGGCCAGACCCAGAAGGTGCGCATCACTGGCCACCTGGCCAATGTGATCCGGCAGGAGCTGACCAAACCCGGCAGCTATCAGAATGCCCGGCTGGGCCTGCTGCAGGCCTTCCAGTAAACGGACAGGCAGCGGAAAACTTCTTGCGGAGAGGGGCCAAGCGGCCCCTTTTCCTGTTCCGGGCTTAAGGCTATGAGGGGGCCATGACAGCCTCTCCCGACGCGCCGCAGCGCCCCCGCGTGAAAATGAAGCCCAAGTCCAACGCCCGCGCCATCCGGCACGGGTTTCCCTGGGTTTATGCCAACGAGCTGGTCACCGACCGCCGCACCCGCAAACTGGCGCCCGGCACTCTGGCGGTGCTCGAGGACGAAGCGCAGCGCCCGCTGGGGCTGGTTTCGGTAAATCCGGACAGCAAGATCATAGCCCGGATGCTGGACCGCGATCCGGAGGCACAGATTGATCAAGCCTGGTTCGCCGCCCGACTGACGCGCGCGCTGGAGATGCGCGAGCGCTTGTACAATGCCCCGTTCTACCGGCTGGCCCATGCGGAGTCCGACGGGTTGCCCGGCGTGGTGATCGACCGTTTCGGCGCCGCTTGCGTAGTGCAGCCCAACGCCGCCTGGGCCGAGGCGCATCTGGAGATGCTGACCGCCGCCCTGGCTGATGTGACCGGCGCCGAGGTGATCCTCAAAAACGCCTCCGGCCGCACCCGGGGGCTGGAAGGTCTTGATGATGTGAACCTGACCTTGCTGGGTGAGACGCCCGCCGCACCTGTTCCGGTGCAGATGAATGGTGCCACCTATATGGCGGATCTGACAGGCGGCCAGAAAACCGGCCTGTTCTTCGATCAGCGCGAAAACCACGCCTTTGCCGCCCGCCTCACGGCGCCCGGCGCCAAAGTGCTGGACGTGTTCTCCCACGTCGGCGGTTTCGGCCTCGCCATGCTTGCAGGCGGGGCAGGGCAGGCCACTTGTGTCGACGGCTCTGCGGCCGCGCTGGAACTGGCCGCCCAAGGCGCTGAAGCCAGCGGCTTCAAGGACAAATTTACCGCCCGCCAGGGCGATGCTTTCGACGTGCTGGCGGCACTCAAAGAGGAAGGTGAAGGCTTCGACGTGGTGATCTGCGACCCGCCGGCATTCGCACCTTCGAAGCAGGCATTGGAAGCAGGCTTGCGCGCGTACGAACGCGTCGCCAAGCTGGCCGCTCCGCTGGTCAAGCCTGGCGGCTATCTCGGCCTTTGCTCCTGTTCGCACGCCGCAGACCTTGCCAAATTCCGCAACGCCTCGGCCCGCGGCATCGGCAAATCCGGCCGCCGCGGCACGCTGATCCACACCGGTTATGCGGGCCCCGACCATCCGCAGCTGCCCCAGCTCGCCGAAAGCGGCTATCTGAAAGCCGTCTTCTTCCGTCTGGACTGACCCCGGTGAAGCTGCTTCTCGATACCTGCGTTCTCTACCCGACTGTGATGCGCGAGATGCTGCTGGGCGCGGCCAGGCTCGGTTATTTCACCCCGCTTTGGTCGGCGCGCATCCTTGGCGAATGGGAACGTGCAGCCCTGAAACTCGGTCCCGAAGGTGCGGCGCAAGCGAAGGCGGAAACAGCGCTGGCCCGCGCGCGCTGGCCGAATGCGGAGGTCCCGCCGTCTCCCGGTATCGAGGCCCGGCTCTGGCTGCCCGACAGTGCCGACACCCATGTGCTCGCCGCTGCCATTGCGGGCCATGCCGACGGCATCGTGACGGTCAACAACAAGGATTTCCCCCGCCATACCCTGGCGGAGGAGGGACTGGAACGCCTCGGTCCGGACGAACTTCTTTACCGTTTCTGGCTTCATGACAGCACAGGAATGGAAGGGCTCGGCGCCCAGGTTCTGGAGGAGGCCAACCGCCTCTCCGGCGGCGGCTGGGAGATCCGGCCGCTGCTGAAGAAAGCCCGCTTGCCAAGGCTCGCCAAGGCGCTGGCCAGCTGACGCTGGACCTAGCGGCTCTATTGTCTTTCATCTTTCCAGAAATACTCCGGGGAGTTTGAGGGGCCGGCCCCTCAAGCTTGCAGCGCTCTCAGCCCTTTGCCCATTTTTCTTCCAGCCGCTCCAGCGCCTCGATCCGCTCGTCCGTTTTGGGGTGGCTCATCAGCCAGGCAGGCGCCATGCCGGCCCGGGCTTGCGTCAGCTCTTCCAGCTTGGCAAACAGGCTTTTCTGCGGCGCAAGGCCAATTCCCGCCTTGGTCAGCAGGGCAGCGGCATATTCATCGGCTTCATACTCATCGCCGCGTGACAGCCGGGCTGCAATCAGGTTGGTCAGCACACCTGCAATCCAAGGGCCGACAAAGGGGATATACCGTCCCAGGATCATCATCAACGCGGTGCGCAGGGCGTTCTGGCCGGAGAAATCGATCATCCGCTTCTTCGCATGCCCGAGCGCTACATGGCCCAGTTCATGCGCGATGACCGAGGCCATCTCCTCGGCACTGACCTCGCCATTCTGGTACTTGCGGTAAAAGCCGCGGGTGATGAAGATCCGCCCGTCCGGCGCCGCCAGCCCGTTCACCGGATCGACCTCGTAGATGTAAACCGGAATGCGGGCGATGCTCAGTGCTGCCGCCAGGCGGCTGGTCAGCCGCATCAGTTTAGGATCCGCCAGTTCGGTTGACCTTTGGTCCAGCTCCCGGTGTGTGCGCCAGATGGAAATCCGGTACATCACAAGGCCATAGGCAACGGCCAGCAGTATTGGCATGAGACGCAGCATGGGGAAGATATGGGGCCTGGGCAGGCAAGGCTCAAGCCAAAACAGGCCTGTTGGTTGCGGCTCGCGCCTTTTGCCATGCCATTGGCGCTCGCGGCAGGGCCGCGCCGCACCCACCTGCCGTGGTGCATTTCCCAAATGCACCGGCGGCGGGCGGGAGCCGCTGTTTGCACTGCTTCACCTCCCGCCGCCAGCCCCTAGGGCCCCGACCCTAGTTCATTCCCAGTCTTCCCGGGAATTCGATGTTGATCTCGAGGCTCGACAGTTCGTCGCCGCGCTCCATGCGGATGTCGATGGCTTCGTCGCCGATCTGCATGTGGCGGCGGATCACCTCCAATATGTCGCGCTGCAATTGCGGCAGGCAGTCGGGGCGGGCACCGCCGCTGCGTTCATGCGCGAGCAGGATCTGCAGCCGTTCCTTGGCGGTGCTGGCCGAGGCTTTGCGGGGGCGGAGAGAAAAGCCAAACATGCTCACGCGGTCCTTCCGAACAGGCGCTGCAGCAGGCCGGGGCGCCGGTCGGCGGCAATGCGCATTTCGATCTGCTCGCCGATCATGCGGCCCACTGCATCCTCGTACGCCGTCCCGGCGGCGGAGGGATCATCCAGCACCACCGGCACGCCCAGGTTCGAGGCGCGCAGCACGGCAGCGCTTTCCGGGATGATGCCAAGCAGCGGCACCGCCAGGATCTCCAGCACGTCCTCCACCGGCATCATTTCGCCGCTGTCGATCCGTGTCTTGTTGTGCCGGGTGATCAGCACCTGTGCTTTCACAGGTTCGGCACCTTCCTTTCCGGCCCGTTCAGTGATGCTGTTCAAGAGGCCTAGCACCCGGTCGCTGTCCCGCACGGATGAGACCTCGGGGTTGGTCACAACAATTGCCTCATCCGCAAAATACATCGCCATCTGCGCGCCGCGTTCAATCCCTGCCGGGCTGTCGCAGATGATGTAATCGAAGTCCTGGCGCAGCTCTTCCAGCACTTTCTCCACGCCTTCGCGGGTCAGCGCATCCTTGTCCCGGGTCTGCGAGGTGGGCAGCACCGACAGCGTCTCCAGCCGCCGGTCGCGGATCAGCGCCTGTTTCAATTTGGCGTCGCCCTGAATGACGTTGATGAAGTCAAAGACCACCCGCCGCTCGCAGCCCATGATCATGTCGAGGTTGCGCAGGCCGACGTCGAAATCGATCACCACCGTCTTGTAGCCGCGCCTGGCCAGTTCAGCCCCTACCGCCGCAGAGGTTGTTGTCTTGCCCACGCCACCCTTGCCCGAGCTGACGACAATCGCCTTTCCCAGCGGCGCTTCCGGTATCAGGTCCTTGCTCATTGCCCTGCCTTTCCTAGTCCATTGCCTCGACGCACAGCCGCTCATCGCGCAGAAACACCTGCGCCGGGCGGCCTTGCAGTCCGGGCTCCAAAGTCTCGCTTGTCCGGTACAGCCCTGCGACCGCCAGCAGTTCTGCCCTTAGGCTGCGGCAGAAGATGCGGGCACTCTCGTCTCCTTCTGCACCCGCCATGGCACGGCCCCGCATGGGGCCATAGACATGAATGCTGCCGCGCGCGATCAGCTCGGCGCCGGAACTCACCGGCCCCACTACAATCAGGTCTCCGCCCTCGGCCACCACCGACTGGCCCGAGCGCACCGGCTCGGTGATCAGGCGGTTTTCCGGCGGGCGCAGCTTCTTGGGAATTTCCTTGCGCAGCCCGGGTCCGGTGTTCAGCGGCGCATCCTTGCCGCTGGCCAGATGGATCAGCCCGGCATCCTCGGCCGCGGCTTCCTGCGGGGCGGTGGCATTTTGCACCCCGAAAACTGCCAGCCCGCGGCTGCGCAAACTGTCCGCCAGCGCCCGCAGCTGCGCCGGGCGGCTGAGGTTCGGTGCCTGCGCCAGATCCAGGATCAGCGGCGCGCCGTCAAAGAAATGCGGGCTCCAGCGCAGCTGCGCGTCGAGGGCTGCGTAGAAGGCCTGGTCCAGAGGCCCGTCTTCGGGGCGCAGCGCCACGGCGGTGAAATAGCGGCCGCGGATTTGGAACGGCTTCACACTGGCGGCGGGGGCACCGCCACGGGATTTGATGTCTTGATGCGGCACGCTCACGCGATGCTCCTGCTCGGGGATGGCGGCCTTTCATGTGCCGCGCCTTTTCCTCTTGCGTAGCGTCCGGAAAGCGCGCTGTTCAACCGGGGTGTGATCTCCTCGGCGGACATGCGCCGGATGCCGCATCCAGCGGCGGATTTCCGCAGGCGAACCACTGCAGGTTGCGCGGGGCAGAGGCGGTGTTGGCGGTGTTCCGCCAGCCTAGAGCGGCAAGGGGGGAGATTTTCCCGAGGCTTCGAAATCCCACACCGCTGACCATGAACCGCCGGAGCGCTGCAGGATCAAGTAGTTCCGCTCCGCCGCATAACGCCCTGCCTGGCCGGGGATTTTGCGGATCCGGATGGGATGGCCCTTGAGCGGTGCGTCCCCCAGCCAGGACAGCATGCCCAGCACCTTGGCCCAGGCCCGGGGCGGCGCCCGGTGGGCAATACCTGAGGCAACCAGCTGATGCAGGGTCTTGCCGCCGCCAAGGGCCATTTCGCCCCGGGTGGCCAGATGGATCTCGCCCGATACGGCAGTGACCTCCTGCTCCGGTTTGGCAGCCATGTCCCGCACCAGCCGCAGCATCCGCCGCCAGGAGGCCCGGTGCGCCCGGCTCTGCCACTGGTCGCGCAGGTCGTCCTCGTACTTTTGCATCCGGGGCGTCAGCACCATCAGCAGTTCCAGCAGCGACAGCCGCGGCCCCAGCAAGGGCACGCTGGACAGGATGAACGTGCGGCCCTGCGCGTCAGCTTCCGCAGCGGCCTTCAGCATCCTCCAGCCGCCCCGTGCCATCACCCTGCGGCGGCTGCGTTCCGAGCGCAGATCCGGTGCCAGCAGGCGCAGGCCGGGCGCGTTGATGCTCCAGCCGAGATGAGTGCCTTCCGGGTCGGCAAAGCGCGGCGGCAGATCACCAGAAACACATCCGTGCTGGAACAAGAGCGCCGCTTCCCGCGCCGCTGCGAACAGCGTCTGCCCCACGGGTGAATAGGTGCGCGAGCGGCGCAAAGAGCCCCAGCCGTCGCAGATGTCATGGTCATCCCACTGCATCAGCGAGGGCACCCGTGCCGCGATCCAGGCAAACTCCGGTGCGCTGTAAACCGCCAGGTAGCGCTGCATGAAGCGTTTGCGGAGATGTTCCCGCAGATCTGCCAGATCCTCGCGCGAGGGATCCCGGGGCAGCCTGTCAGGCCAGTCATTGCTGAGAGGGTGGCCGTCTGTCACCTCATCGGCGTAGACTTGGTCGCCGCCATGCAAGAGCAGCGAAAAGGGTGTGCGGGCGTGCTCTTCTCCGATCCGCGCCCACATGGCGTTGCGCTCATCCCCGTCGCGGTCCAGATCGCCATGCTCTTCGCCATTGCAGGAGGCATAGGCCATTCGGATATCCCCGCCAAAGCCGCCGGCAACCTGAAAGCGCTCTCCGTTCCATGAGTAGGCCGAGGGGCGGTCCGCAGGCAGTGTGAAACGGGCCCGGTGTACGAAGACCTCTGCGTAATCCGCAAGACTTTCTGCCGGATGAACGGTGCCTTCCGCCTCGATGGGCGGCACGGGACAGCCCTTTGGCGCAAGAAACAGCGCAGCCAGCTGCATCTGACCGTTGCAGATTGCATCAAGGATCAGGATCGGGCCGGTCAAAAGGCCGGTAGGGGAACTGCTCATGGTCTGAAGAGCTAAGGTGCCGCTGCGAGGCAATCAAGGCAAGAAGGCGCTGGGAAGGGCTTCCGCCTGTCCGGCCTGCATTGAAAATGCAAGCCTCCCGGTTGGGCCCGGCGCCGGACCTGCCGGTCCGGCGCGCATTCTGACAGCCTTTGGCAGGCAGAATGCCATGCCCAAGGCCGCCAAGGGAGGAGCTGGCGCAGACAGCGCGCCTGCGGGCACGGGAGCGCTTTGCTGCCGCATCTCCGGAGTGTTTAAGGTCCGGTTCTAGCGGCTCAACTCGCGCATGCCGCATTCCAAACCATCCAGAGTCATGGGAACCATCCGATCCTCAAAGATCTCCCGGATCATGCCGATCGAATGGGTGTAGTCCCAGTATTTCTCCGGCACCGGGTTGATCCAGAGGTTGGAAGCCCAGGCGTCGCGCGCGCGCTGCAGCCAGACCTGGCCGGCTTCTTCGTTCCAGTGTTCGTTGGCGCCGCCGGGGTATGCGATTTCATAGGGCGACATCGAAGCGTCGCCCACAAAGATGCACTTGTAGTCCGGCCCGTAGGTGCGCAGCACCTCATGGGTCGGCGTCTTTTCATTCCAGCGCCGCCGGTTGTCGCGCCAAACACCCTCGTACAAGCAATTGTGGAAATAGTAGTATTCCAAATGCTTGAACTCGGCGCGCGCGGCGGAAAACAGCTCCTCCACCACCTGGATATGGGGGTCCATCGAGCCGCCGACATCCAGGAACAACAGCACCTTCACCGCATTGTGCCGTTCGGGCCGGGTTTTCACGTCCAGATAGCCGTGTTCGGCAGTGGAACGGATAGTGCCGTCCAGGTCCAGCTCTTCCTGCGCGCCTTCGCGGACCCAGCGGCGCAGGCGTTTCAGCGCCACTTTGATGTTGCGGGTGCCCAGCTCCACGTCGCCGTCCAGATTCTTGAACTCGCGCTTGTCCCAAACCTTGACCGCGCGCCGGTGGCGGCTTTCCTTCTGGCCGATGCGCACGCCTTCGGGGTTGTAGCCATAGGCGCCAAAGGGCGAGGTGCCTGCTGTCCCAATCCACTTGTTGCCCCCCTGATGGCGGCCCTGCTGTTCCTTAAGGCGTTCTTTCAGCGTCTCCATCAGCTTGTCGAACCCGCCAAGCGCTTCGATCTCAGCCTTCTCTTCCTCCGAGAGGTGCTTCTCCGCCATTTTGGCAAGCCACTCTTCGGGAATATCGACGGCTTCCATGACAGCCTCGGCGGGGATTGCCTCAAGCCCTTCGAATGACGCGGCAAAGGCGCGGTCGAATTTGTCGATGTTGCGCTCGTCCTTCACCATCGCCGCGCGGGCGAGGAAGTAGAAGGCCTCGATGTCATAGGTCGCCAGCCCCGCCTTCATGCCTTCCAGAAAGGTCAGGTACTCGCGCAGGGACACCGGGATGGAGGCTTTGCGCAGGTTTTCGAAGAAGGGCTGGAACATCGCGGGGTCTCCGGCTCAGGTTACGCCAGCACCCGGTGCGTCACGATGGTTGCCAGCAGGCCGAGAATACCAAAAACAATGGCATAGACAGCCCCGTATTGCAGCATGTCCAGAGTGTTGCCGCCACGTTTGCGGGCCGTTAGCGCGCCAATGAGGGCGCCCAGCAGTACGCCTGCGATTACGATCATAGTGTCTTGTCCGTTCCTTAGTTCAGCCGGG
>JBFOLS010000035.1:0-3830 GCA_040830225.1 Leisingera sp. | reverse complement strand
GCCCGCCTCGGCATGGCTTTGGGGGCCGGCGGGGCGCCAGCGGGGCGCCGGGCCAGCCTCGCGGGGGGGTCGCCAAACGGGGCGGCCAAGGGGCAGGGGGGACGCACGAACGCGGAGACCGTTGGGCAGACGGGGATATCGGAACAAAAGATCATCCGGCCGGGCGCCCGTTCCAGAGAGCAAAGTGCGGGCCGTACCAGCGTGCGCAGCGAGACCGTGCAGACGGTTGTTGTGCGTGAAGACCCGCCGCCTTGGTTGCTGCTGGTCGCGCTGTTGGGCTGGCTGCTGCCGACCCCTGCGCAGATCGGTGCAAGCCTCGTTGCAGGCTTCAGCAGGGTAATAAAATGGGTCCCTCCTATGGGGGGTACGTCACGTGGGTAGGCGGAACCGCAGAAAATTATGTGTGCGTGCCGCCGGGGATAGGGGTTGTTTATTATATCGACCGAGCAAGTGGCTGAAAGAAAACATTTAATCTGGTTCGGAATGTAAGATTGCCCGCTTTGGGGCATGGACAAGGCTTTCTATTTGCTGGGGGCGCAAGTGGCTGGAAAGAAAAAGAAATCCAAGGGCAGAGAAGTAAACCGCACCGAGCTTGCCGAATTCAACGGCGTGTCACTGCCGACCATTGACGAATGGGTGCGGCGCGGTTGCCCGGTGGTGCAGCGGGGCGGCCGGGGCCGGGCCTGGATCTTCAACACGGCGGAGGTGCGCAGCTGGCGGGACGACGATATCCGGGCCCAGTCGAGCCATACCACGAATGCAAACAAGGACCAGCTGCAGCTGCGCAAGCTGGCGGCCGAGACAGAACAGGCTGAACTCGATCTTGCCAAGGCGAAAGACGAGGTCGTGCCGGTCGAGCAATACGAACGGGCGCTGACGAAAGCCTTTGGAGAGGTGCGGGCAAGCCTGCGCAACGTGCTGCCGCAGCGGTCTGCGCGCCGCCTCATGGGTGAAACCGATGAAACCACCTTCAAGGATGTGATGCGCGAGGAAGTCGATCACGTGCTCGAGGCGCTGGCCGACCGTGATCTTGTCGAGGAAACAGAGCTGTATCTCGACGATGGCGACGACGGCGAGGAAGAAGGGGCGGACGGTGAGTGAACGCCCGGGCTGATTTCTCCAATGCCCGCGCGGTAGTCCGCGCAACCCGCCGCGCGCGGGAATTCCTGAGGCCGCCGCCGAACCTGCTGCCGTCAGAATGGGCTGAGGCCAATATCAGAATCCCGGTCGGCAATGCCGTGCCGGGCCCAATGCGGTTCGATAACGCCCCGTATCAGCGGGAAGTGATCGACATGACCGCAAACCCGCGGTGCGACCGTATCTCGCTGATGTGGGGCGCCCAGGTCGGGAAGACGCAGACGGGCCTTGCTGCCCAGGCCTACCGGATCGGGTTCAACCCGGTTTCTCAAATGATGATGCAGCCCAGCCAGGGCGACCTGACCACCTGGCTTGAAACCAAGTTCAACCCGATGGTCGAGGCGAACGAAGGGCTGCAGAAAGTCCTGGCCAAGCCGCGCGGCCGGGACGGGGTGAACAATCAGCGCATGAAGAGTTACCCGGGCGGGTTTCTCATGTTCAGCTGGTCGGGTTCGCCGAAAACCATGCGCGGCCGGTCGGCGCCGTTCATCGTGTGCGACGAGACAGACGGCTATGACCGGACCAGCGAGGGCCACCCGGTCGGCCTGCTGTGGCAGCGTGCAGCTACCTTTGGCGATCAGAAACTCCTGCTGGAAATCAGCACACCGACCATCAAGGGCGAGAGCTGGATCGAGACGGCCTTCCTTGAAGGGGATCAGCGCTATTTCCATGTGGTCTGCCCGCACTGCGGCCATGTCCAAACCCTGAAATGGTCGCAGGTCGACTGGGAAAAGGACGAGGACGGCAACCACTTGCCGGAGACGGCCACCTATCTTTGCGAGGGGGAGGGGTGCGGCACTGCCTGGAATGACGGGGAGCGGTGCGCGGCCATCCGAAATGCAGAGAAACAGGGCGGCGGCTGGATTGCCAAGAAGCCATTCCGCGGCCATGCCTCCTATCATTTGTCCGAACTCTATAGCTGTTTCCGATACCTGAAAGACATTGTGCAGTCCTTCCTAGACAAGAAGGCAGCGAATGACCTGCAGACCTTTGTAAATGTGTCTCTGGCGGAGACCTGGGAGGAAGAGGGCGACCAGCTCGAGTCGTCGGTGCTGATGGCGCGCGCCAAGGAATTCACGGCGCCGGTCCCGATGGGGGCGGGCGTGCTGACGGCGGGCATCGACATGCAGAATGACCGGCTTGAAGTGGAAATCGTCGGCTGGGGGCTGGGCGAAGAGTCTTGGTCCGTCGACTACAAGGTCCTATGGGGCGATCCGCTGCAGCAGGACGTCTGGGACGAACTGGACGAACTGCTTGCTGAGACCTGGGAGCATGAGAGCGGCGCCGAGCTTCGGATTTCTGCCGCTTGCCTGGATACCGGCGGCGAGGGCGGGCGGACGCAGGCAGCCTATGACTACGCCCGCAAACGGCTGGGCCGGAAAGTCTGGGCTATCAAGGGGGTTGGCGGTTGGGGGCGCCCGATTGTTACCCAGCCCAGTAAGGTAAAGCAGCGCGGGGTGCGTCCGGTTTGGCTGCATTCCATTGGCGTCGACGAGGCCAAGGTCGTTGTCGCCCAGAATGCGCGCATTCCTGAGCCCGGCCCGGGGCATTGCCATTTCCCATTAGGCCGGGACCCGGCCTGGTATGACATGTTCACGGCGGAGACCCTGCGCACGAAATACCTCAAGGGTTTCCCTATTCGGGAATGGCACAACGTCCGCCCCCGCAATGAAGCCTTTGACTGCCGCGTCTATGCCTATGCTGCCCTGCGGATCCTGCGCCCCAATATCAAACGCGTTTTGAAGGGGCTGGAAGAGCAGGGCCAGGAGATCGAGCAAAAGGCCGAAGACGTTACCGAGGCTGAGGCCGGGGAAAAACCGCCAGAGGAAACGCGCGCGCCCGCGGGGGAAACTCCGAAAAAGCGCCGCCGCTTGAAGACCAAGAAGAAAAGGCGGCGCCGCAGCGATGAATAGGGCGAAAACGTGGGCGCAATTCCTGCCGAAATCGGTGCCGGGGTAACCTTTCGGCAAACAGTCTGCCTGCCGGTTCATCCGGCGCCGGATTGGTCGGTGACGCTGATCATGCGCGGGGCAAGCCAAATCGACCTGGCGGGAACCGGGCAGGCAGAGAACCACGAACTGCACGCGCTGGCCAGCGCCACCAAGGATTGGCTGCCGGGCCGCTACCGCTATGAGCTGCGGGCCAGTTCGGGCGACGATGTGGTGACTGTAGAAACGGGCGAAGTGCGTATCGCTCCTGACCTGTCGGCCCAAGTCGCAGGCTATGATGGGCGCGACCATGTGCGCAAAGTTCTGGATGCCATTGAGGCAGTGATCGAGAACCGCGCGACCATCGACCAGCAGAGTTACCAGATCAACAACCGCTCGCTGCAGCGAACCCCGCTGGGCGAGCTTCAAAAACTGCGCATTCAGTACCGTGCCGAGCTGGCAGCCAAGAAGGCCGCAAAGAACGGGCGGCGGTTCGGGCGCATGATCAAGGTGCGAATGACATGATCCGCAATTGGTTCAGCAGATCAGCCCCGACGGCAGAGCCGGAACCGCAGCGCCGGGCGCCGCCGATGCTATCGCCCCCGCGCCGCCGCGGCACGCGTATGTTTCAGGCTGCTGAAACCGACCGGCTCACAAGCGGGTGGACAAACACTCCCATGCCAGCGGATCAGATCATCCGCCGCAATTGGCGGGTGCTGGTGGCGAGGTCGCGGGAGCAATCCGCCAATAACGACTATGCCAAGG
>JBFOLS010000034.1:0-10781 GCA_040830225.1 Leisingera sp. | reverse complement strand
TGGCTGCCGCCGCTGGAGCATGTGCAGCTGGCAGGTGAAGATGCGGTGCGCGCTATGTACTTGCGCTACCGGCTGATCGCGCATGAGCTTCACACTTTGGGGATCGACAGCAACTGTGCGCCGATTGCCGATGTGGCCTGCACCGAAACGCACCCGTTCCTGAAGAACCGCTGCTATGGCACCGATGCCGGAACCGTTGCCAGGATTGCCCGTGCTGTGGCCGCGGCCCATCTGGACGGCGGCGTGCTGCCGGTCCTGAAGCACATTCCGGGCCATGGCCGCGCCACCGCCGACAGCCATCTGGACCTGCCGCATGTGGCAACCGATCCGGTCACGCTGGAGCAGAGCGATTTCGCCGCCTTCCAAGCCCTCAATGATCTGCCGCTGGGGATGACAGCGCATCTGGTCTACGAAACCTATGACGACCGTCCTGCGACGACATCGCCGGTGATGATGCGGCTGATCCGTGAGCGCATCGGCTTTGACGGGCTGATCATGACTGACGACATCTCGATGAAAGCACTGCAGGGATCGCTGGCCGGCAATGCCCGGGCTTCGATCGAGGCGGGCTGCGACGTGGTTCTGCTGTGCAACGCTTCGCTGGAGGATCGCATTGCCGTTGCCGATGCCGCAGGCACCATGAGCACGGCGGCGCAGACCCGCGCAGACCGCGCTTTGGAGGCCCGCCGCCCGCCCGCCGCCCTTGACATTCTGGGCGCTGAAAGAGAACTTGCCGCCCTCATGGGCGGGCAGGTGTATGGCTGAACAGACACTATTTTCAGAAGCAGACACGACAGTAGAAGAGCGGCTTGCAGCCGAGGCGCTGATCGTTGACGTGGACGGGTTTGAAGGCCCGCTCGACCTGCTGCTGACGCTGTCGCGCACCCAGAAAGTGGACTTGCGCAAAATCTCCGTGCTTGAGCTGGCCAAGCAGTATCTGGCCTTTGTTGAAAAGGCCAAGGAACTGCGCATCGAGCTGGCCGCCGACTACCTGGTGATGGCCGCCTGGCTCGCCTTTCTGAAATCCCGTCTGCTGCTGCCCCCGGACCCGGAGGAAGAGGGTCCCTCGGGCGAGGAACTGGCTGCTCATCTGGCCTTCCAGCTGGAGCGTCTGCAGGCAATGCGCGATGCTTCGGCCCGCCTGATGGCGCGCGACCGGCTGGGCCGCGACTTCTTTGCCCGCGGCGAGGTCGAGACCGTCGCCCGCATCAAGACCGTCACCTATACTGCCAACCTCTTGGACCTGATGCAGGCCTATGCCCGCATCCGCACCAAGGATGATTTCCGCCCCTTCGTGATGGACCGCGACTCGGTCTTCACCATGGAGGAGGCGCTGGACCGTATGCGCCACCTGCTGGGCTTTACCGGCGACTGGACCGACCTGATCAGCTATCTGCCGGACGGCTGGCACAGCGACCCGGTCAAGCGCCGCTCGGCCACCGCGGCGACTTTTGCCGCCTCGCTGCAGCTGGTCAAGGAAGGCAGGCTTGAACTGCGCCAGAGCGAAACATTTGCGCCGATCCAGCTGCGCAGCCTCGACGAGGACAATTGATGGAAGACCAGATCATGGACGGGCCGCATACTTCAGGCCGGACCGAAAACGACACCCTGTTCGATGCGCCGCCGATGGCGGAACAGGAGCGCATGGTCGAAGCCGTGCTGTTTGCCAGTTCCGAACCGGTCACCCTGCGCGACCTTGAGGGGCGCCTGCCGCCAGGCTGCAACCCGCGCGAGGCGCTGGAGCATCTGCGCAAGCGCTATGAAGGACGCGGCGTGCGTGTCGTGCGTCTGGGCGATGCCTGGGCCATCCGCACAGCGCCGGACCTGGGCTTCCTGATGCAGAAGGAAACCACTGAGCTGCGCAAGCTCAGCCGGGCCGCGATCGAAACCTTGGCTATTGTCGCCTATCACCAGCCGGTGACCCGCACCGAGATCGAAGAAATCCGCGGCGTCTCGGTCTCCCGCGGCACCATCGACCAGCTGATGGAAATGGACTGGATCCGCTTGGGCCGCCGCCGCATGACACCGGGCCGCCCGGTGACCTTTGTGGTGACGCCTGACTTCCTGGATCACTTCGGGCTGGAAAGCGCCCGTGACCTGCCGGGCCTCAAGGAGCTGCGTGCCGCCGGCCTCTTGGAGAACCGCCCGCCGCCGGGGGCCTTGCCGATGGGCCAGGGTGATGACGATGGCGATGAGCCGGAAGAGCAGGCGGAACTGTTTGAGGAGTAAGCCTGCTGCAGGCTCCTCCTGCGCAATTGTGTTCTCCGTCTTCTGCCCCGCAGCTAGAGAACGCCCCGGAATTGCCTAAATCTGCGGTTAAGATTGCGGGCAGGCAGGAAGCGGAGCAAAGGCCATGACACTCAATTCTATTCTCAATATGGTGCTGCGGCGGCTGGTTCGCCGCGCGGTCAGTGCCGGCGTGAATGCTGGCATTGATGCGGTCTCCAAACGCGGCAAACGGCATGGGCAGGGCGCCCTTCCCGCACAGCAGGCGGGGCGCTCGCGCATCCCTTCCGTCAAGCCGGGGCACCGGCAGAGCTAGCTGCTGCGTGTTTCAGGCCAAGGGCCTCCAGGACAGCGCCAGTTGAAAGCAGGGCCGAAGCCGCGAGGCACCCAGCCAGTCCCCAGCCGGCATAGGCTGCCGCACCTGCAAAGGGGGCGGCAAAGACGCAGATGTATGTCACGGTGCTGAACAGCCCCATGATGGCGCCGCGCTGCTTCGGGTCCAGCTGTGTTACCCTGGCCACGACCAGGTTCAGCGCCAGATGCTGGCAGATTCCCCACAGCAGGGCGAGCGCCAGCAGCGGGCCATAGCTGTCCGCCCAGGCCATCATCAGAAGATAGCTGGCGGTGACACCCAGAAAAACCGGCGGCGTCGCCCGTGCCAGGCCAAGCCGGTCCAGAACCGGATCAATCAGCACCGCCAGGCCAAAGCCCACGCCATAAGCCAGCGGCAGCAGCCCTGCTTGCGTGGTGCTCAGCCCCAGAGCCTGAGTAATATGGGCGCCGGTGAAGAAATAACTGCTGTAGAAGCCCAGCATCAGCAGTGCGGTGGCTAGCAGGCCGCGGAATATCCCTGGCACCCGCAATGCGGTCAGCGGAGAAGTGGCCTGGCCGCTGGGGCTGCCTGCACCGCGCAGGCTTGCGGCAGTGCCCCACAGCAGCAGCGCGATGCCCGCCAGCGCGGCATATACGGCGCGCCAGCCGGCAACATCAGTGGCCCAGGCGCTGACGCTCACCCCCAGTACCATCGACACCGTCCAGCCTGCCAGAACATAGCCCAGCACCCGCGCTTCCCGCCCCTTGGGGGCGATCACCATCGCCAGCGTATAGATTGAAGGCAGCGCGGCGCCTGCCGCCAGTCCGCATACCGCCTGCGCCGCCATCAGCATCCAGATGTCCGGCGCTGCTGCGCTGGCGGCCAGTCCCGCAGCCAGCAGCAGCAGCGCTGCCCGCAACAGCCGCCCGGCGCCGAACCGGTCGCCCAAGGGGGCCAGCAGAAGCGCCGCTGCCGCCACACCCAGCCCATAGGCACTGGCGGCGCGCATCACCTCTGCCGTTGTGGCCTGCAGGGTTTCGCTGACAGCTGTCACCACGGGGGACAGCAGCAGAGAGTTTGCGCCGATCACACCAATTGCGCTCATCAGAATCAAAATGGGAGTTCGCATGGGTTTACCTTGAAGAATGTTCAGGTAACTTAGCTAAGTCCTGAATGGTGTTCTGTGAAGCGTAGTGGGCTATGGCAAAAGAAAAAACAGATGAGGTTCGGAAAACCGCCGGGAGCCCCCGTGCCCTGGATGCTTTGGACCGAAAAATATTAGGCACGCTGAGCCTGGATGCGACGCTGTCTTATGCAGCAATCGGCCAACTGGCCGGCCTGTCCGCCCCAGCGGTGCACGAGCGGGTTAAACGGCTGCGCGCATCCGGCGCCATTGAGGCTACAGTCGCAAGGCTTGACGGCGCCTCGGTGGGCAAACCGCTTTTGGCCTTCATTCATGTGGAAACCGAGGGCTGGGGGGTGACCACTGCCCTGCTGGCACTGCGGGAGATGCCGGAACTGGAGGAGATTCACAGCGCCGCAGGAGACGCCAATCTGATTCTCAAGGTGCGGGTGGCCTCACCCAAGGCGCTGGAAGGGCTGCTGGCGAGAGTTTATGAGGTCGAATGCGTCCGCGGCACCCGAACCCATATGGTGCTGTCCACGCATCTGGACAGGCCGGTGCAAGCGGGTGTGACGGAGGAATTGACGGCCGGCGGACCGGTCAGGCAGCAGCCTGACCGCTAGCCCGCTCAGCCCTGGATCCGCCACCGAGGCTTGAGCGCTGCCCTCTGTGTCCTCAAGCAAGCGCTTTGAAGTGCTTCGACAGCTTCAGCCCCTGGCCCTGATAGTTCGAGGCAATGCCTGCGCCATAGAGCTGCTCCGGCACCTCGGCCATCTTCTCATAGACCAGACGGCCGACCACCTGGCCGTGCTCCAGCACGAAAGGCGCCTCGTGGCAGCGCACTTCGAGAACCCCGCGCGAGCCTGCACCGCCCGCGGCGTCATGGCCGAAACCGGGATCGAAGAAGCCCGCGTAATGCACCCGGAATTCGCCGACCATCGCCAAGTAGGGCGCCATTTCGGCAGCAAAGGCGGGCGGGATATGCACCGACTCACGGCTCACCAGGATATAGAAGGCGCCGGGATCCAGAATGATGCGCCCGTCGCGGGTACGCACCTCTTCCCAGTACTCTTGCGGATCGTATTCGCCGATACGGTCCAGATCGATCACGCCGGTATGTGGCTTGGCGCGGTAGCCGACCAGATCAGAGCCGGGCAGCTTCAGGTCGACGGAAAATCCGAGGCCGTCTTCGATCACCGCCTCGCCATCCACCAGCGGACTGCCTGCATGCAGCATTTTCAGCTCGGCGTCCGATAGAACCGCCTGGCCGGTACGGAATCGGATCTGGTTGAGCCGCATTCCCGGCCGCACCAGCACCGAGAAGGAGCGCGGGCAGATCTCGGCATAAAGCGGACCGGTGTATCCGGGTTTGATGCGGTCGAACTCCTCGCCGCCGTCGGTGATGGTCCGGGTCAGAAGGTCCAGCCGCCCGGTGGAGCTTTTGGCATTGGCCACCGCGGAAACATCGCCGGGCAAAGCCAGGCTCTCCATCAGCGGCACAACATAGACGCAGCCTTTTTCCAGCACTGCACCATTGCTGAGGTCGATCCGGTGCATTTCGAACTCGCTCAGGCGGTCGGAAACGCTGCTGCCCTGACCGGCCAGAAAGGACGCGCGCACCCTATAGGCCACGTTTCCCAGGCGCAGGTCGAGGCTTGCAGGCTGCACCTGGCCGTCCACCAGCGGTGCGCTGACGGCAATCTCACCGCGCTCCAGCATCTTTTCAATGGTTTGGCTGGGCAAAACGCCTGTCATCTTCTGTCCCCCTCCCGCGCCGGTTTCCGGCGATGCTGGCCTATCGGGGTGCCTTGCGCAATCGGCAAAACCGGCCCCGGATACGAAAACGCCCGGGTGATGAACACCCGGGCGTTTTCATATGGTCGGGCTAGCAGGACTCGAACCTGCGACCTTCCGTCCCCCAGACGGACGCGCTACCAGGCTGCGCCATAGCCCGTTGCAGAGCCTTCTAACCGTTTTCGCGGCAGGGGCAAGAGGGGGGAATGACTTTTTTTACCTTCTCCCCAAGGAAACCTGCAACCAGAGTGGGTTAGCGGCCGGCAATCCATGCCCGCAGCTCCTCGGCGCAGGCGGCGACACCGGCACGGGACTGGGGCGGCAGGCTGCGGAGCGCGGCAAGATGCGCCAGAACCCCGGGCGCGATAGGTGCCGGGCCGGCAGTGGTTTCGGGCAAAGCCTCTGGTTCAGCCGTGTCTGCCTCCGCCGCTGTTTCAGCAGTCTCGCCTGTCTCCGCCGCGGGCGCTTCGCCGTTCCTGAAACCTGAGGCAAACTCCAGCGCGTCTACCTGCCGGGCGGCTTCGTCAAGGTCATGCGGCGGGAATGGCGGCGGGGCTTCTTCCTTAGCATCCACAGCCGGTTCCGTCTCCGGAATCACTTCAACGGGCGGGTCGCCGGCAGGGGTGCCAAACTCAAGCGGTACGTCCGGCTGCATACCTGCGGCAGTCACAAGAGCGTCCTCGGCGGGGTCCCTTTCCTGAACCGGCTCCTGGTTCGGCAACGGGGTTGCCTGTGGCTCTTCCGCTGTAGGCGGCACGGCCTCAAGGTCAGATTCCATTTCCGCCGTTTCCGCCACATCGGCTTGGGCTGTTTCAACGGGAGCAGTGGTCTGTTCCGCAACGGCTTCCGCCTCTGCTGCGGGTTCCTCCAGACCTGCGGCGGGCTCGAAGGCTTGTTCAGCAGCGGTTTCGGTCTCTAAAACCGGTTCTGCGGCTGTTTCGACGGTGGGCGTGTCTTCGACCTCCGCCATGGGCGGGGCGGAGACAGCGGCTGGCGTTACTGGAGCCTCCAGCTCAGAGGCGGGTCCGTCAGCGGGTTCGAACGCTTCGGCAACGGTCTGTTCCCCGACCGGTTCAACTGGTTCTTGGGGTTCGGCGCCTTGGGCCTCTGCTATATCCTGCGGCTGGTCGTGGCCGGCAGCAGCCGTATCTTCCGCAGAAGCGGGTTCAGCTGCCGCATCCGCAGCTTCCGCGGGGCTGTCCGTCCCGGCCGCCGCCGATTCGGATGCAGCGGGTGCCGCTTCGCCAAGAAGCTCTTCATGGGCCATTGCGGGGGCTAGCTCGGCTTCGGCCGGTGGTTCCTCAACCGGTGCCGGGGCAGAGCTTGGTCCGTCGGCCGTAGCAGGGGGGGCAGCAGCCGACTGGTGCAGATCTGCACCGCTCTCCGCCGCAGGCTGGTCCAGATCCATCCGCATCTGCGGCTCCTCTGGAGCCGATGCGGTAGCGGTTTCGCTGATAGGCTGGGGTTCAGTCTCAGCGGGCTGCTGCGGGAAGCCCACGACGTTGCCGTCTCCGGCATCCGCCAGGACAGCGTCCTGCGCGGTTTCCTCCAGCGGCAGCTCCAGTGAGCTTTGCCAGTCATCGCCAAGCTTGTCCGCTGGCGGCACCTCTGCCGGCGGTTCCCCGGTCTCGTTCTCTAGTGGATGCGAAAACTCCGCGACATGGGCTGTGCCATGTTCGCGCAGCATAGCCTGCACTTCTTTGATCGGCAGCCCGTCGTCATGCAGCAGCTTCTTGATGCCGCCCAGCAGCAGCATATCGGCGGGCCGGTAATACCGCCGCCCGCCAGCGCGCTTGACAGGTTTGACCTGGGTGAACTTACTCTCCCAGAAGCGCAGAACATGCGCTTGCACGCCCAGCCATTCCGCAACTTCGCTGATGGTGCGGAACGCGTCCGGTGATTTCGACATGGCTCAATAGGTCCCGTTTACTTACGGTTGCCGTCTGCCACGCGGTCTTTCATCAGGTGGGAGGGCCGGAAGGTCAGCACGCGGCGCGGCTGGATCGGCACTTCTTCGCCGGTTTTCGGGTTGCGCCCGACCCTGGCTGATTTATCCCTTACGCTGAAAGTGCCGAACGAGGAGATCTTCACCTGTTCACCGCGCACCAGGGCATCCGACATATGCTGCAGCATGCTTTCCACCAGCTGAGCGCTTTCGTTGCGCGACAGGCCGACTTCCCGGAAAACTGCTTCACTCAAATCCATTCGTGTCAGTGTTTTTTCGCCCATACCATTCCCCGTTGTTTGCCAAAGCATAGGGCGCGGGGAAATTCCCTGTCAATATCAATGAATTGCGCGAGGGTATTCGGGAAGGGATTCGGTGCGAAAGGTTACCAGCGCAGCACAACGGCGCCCCAAGCGAGGCCGCCGCCAATGGCTTCGGTCACGATCAGGTCGCCGGGTTTGATCTGGCCGCGTTCCTTGCCGACCGACAGAGCCAGCGGAATGGAGGCGGCGGAGGTGTTGCCGTGATCCTGCACAGTTACCACCACGTTGTCCATGCTCAGCCCCATTTTCTTGGCGGTTCCCTGGATGATGCGGATATTGGCCTGATGCGGCACAATCCAGTCGACATCCGATGCTGTCAGCCCGGCGCGGTCCAGCGCGGTATTCGCGGTGGAGGCGAGTTTCTCAACAGCGTGCCGGAAAACCTGGTTGCCCTGCATGCGCAAATGGCCGGTCGAATTGGTGGAGACGCCGCCATCGACATAGAGGAGGTCCTTGTAGCGACCGTCCGAGTTCAGGTCGGTCGACAGGATGCCGCGGTCCTTGTTGGTGCCGGCCAGTTCCTGCGCTTCCAGCAGCAGCGCGCCGGCACCGTCGCCAAACAGCACGCAGGTGGAGCGGTCGGTCCAATCCATGATCCGGCTGAAGGTTTCTGCACCGATCACCAGCACCCGCTCAGCCTGGCCTGAGGCGATCAGCGCATTGGCGTTGCTGAGCGCATAGACGAATCCCGCGCAGACTGCCTGCACGTCAAAGGCAAAACCCTTGGTCATGCCCAGCTTGGCCTGAACCATTGTGGCGGCCGATGGAAAGGTGAGGTCGGCGGTGGAGGTTGCCACGACAATGGCGTCCACGTCATCGGCCGTCAGGCCCGCATTCGCCAAAGCGCCTTCGGCAGCTTTGGCGGCCATATCAGATGTGGTCTCTCCCTCGGCGGCGAAATGGCGGCGTTCGATGCCTGAGCGGGTACGGATCCATTCATCCGTGGTATCCAACTCCGGCATGGCTTCGAATTCCGCGTTTTCAACAACCCGTTCGGGGAGATAATGGCCAGTGCCAACAACTACCGCGCGTCGCGTCATCCGGTGCCTGCCTTGTATTTAGTTTTTATCTGTGGCCGCCCGCAAAGCGCGGGGGGCAGGTTCATCTTGGGGAGCCGCGCCGGCAGATGCAACCCGCGCTGCCAGTTTTTCGGCGAAACCGTGCTGAGCCAGGCGGAAGGCGAGCTTTACTGCGGCTGAAACACCGGTGGCGTCAGCGCCGCCATGGGATTTCACCACGGTGCCGTTCAGGCCCAGGAATACACCGCCGTTCACGCGGCGCGGGTCCATGCGTTTCGACAGCCGCTTCAACGACGTAACCGCGAGAAGGGCGGCAATCTTCGAGAGGAAGGAATACTGGAACGATTCGCGCAATGCGGTGCGCATCAGGCTGGCAGTGCCTTCGCCGGTCTTGATTGCCACATTGCCGGTGAAACCGTCGGTCACGATCACATCTGCGATATCGCCGGGAATATCGCTGCCTTCGACAAAGCCGACGAATTCGAAATTCGACTTCTCCGCATTGTCCGAGATCAGCCCGAAGGCTTCTTTCAGTTCAGCCCGGCCCTTGTGCTCTTCGGTGCCCACGTTCAAGAGGCCGACCCGCGGGCAGGCAATGTCCATGGAGTTGCGCACATAGGAGGTGCCCATCAGGGCGTATTGCAGCAGATCCTCGGCATCGGCCTTCACGTCGGCGCCGACGTCCAGCATCACGTTGAAGCCCTGCGGGTTCAGCGAGGGCCAAAGGATTCCAATGGCCGGGCGGTTGACGCCGGGCAGCTTGCGCAGGCGCAGCATGCTGAGCGCCATCAGCGCCCCGGTGTTGCCGCAGGATACGGCGCCGGCGGCTTCGCCGTTCTTGACCGCGTCCAGCGCCGACCACATCGAGGTCCCTTTGCCGTTGCGCATCACCTGGGAGGGCTTGTCCTCCATGGTCACAACGTCGCGCGCATCGCGAATCTCGACGCGGCCCACAAGGGTGCGTTTCTTGGCGACCAGCGGTCTCAGCTGCTCGGCAGGCCCGTGCAGGATAAACCCGATGTCCGGATTCTTTTCAGCGGACATGGCAATGCCGGCCACCACAACTGCGGGGCCGGCGTCTCCGCCCATGGCGTCAACAGAAATAGTGATGCGGCCGGCTTCAGCCTGATTTTGATCGGGTCTACCCGTCATGCGAAAGCCTGCCTGGCATCAGGATCCTGTCCGTGGCTTATGCCGCGTCCTCATCGATCTCGATTTCGTCTGCAGCTGCGACGATTTCCTTGTCGTCGTAGTGGCCGCAGGAGGGGCATACGTGGTGCGGGCGCTTCAGCTCGCCGCAGTTGCCGCATTCGTTCGGGTTCGCAGCAACCAGTGCATCGTGCGCGCGGCGGTTGTTGCGGCGCGATTTGGATACTTTGTTCTGTTGGACGGCCATGTCTCAACCTTTGTCTGTTTGGGCCTTGGGGCCATCCCCGCGGCTGGATTGCATTCGTGTTCGCTCGGTCTGACGTGCGTTTAGGCGCCTGCCCAAACATTGTCCAACCAAAAATTCCGATGAGCGCGCGAAAATACTGCGAATCTCCGGCGGCGCAAGGCGTTTTTTAAGGCAGCGGCACCTGCGGGGCCAGACAGAATTTCCGCAAGCGCGAAAAAACCGGTTTATTGCTCATCTTTTAACTCACCGCGCAGGGCAGCGAGGCCCGCGAAGGGCTTGGCGTCTTCATCACGCATCGGCTGCACGCCGTCCTCCGCATAGACAGCCTCGCCCAGCTCGGCACCGTCCTTGCGCGGGTAAGCAGGGATGTGCAGTGCCAGCGCCTCTGCCATGACGGCAGCCGGGGCGATGTGGGTTCCCAGTGGTTCGATGCTGTCATCTTCAGGCATTTCGGCCTCGGCACCTTCCGGGGTCTCGAAGCGGGCAAGATAGGTGATCTCAACCGCCTCCTCGATCCGGGTGGTTACCGGCTCAAGCGTCACCACACAGTCCTGGACCACGGTGGCGCCCAGGCGGCCGGACAGTTTCCAGTCCTTCTTGCCCATGGCCTTGATTTCGCCGGTGAAGCGCAGCTTGCGCAGG